>NZ_DBNGPQ010000052.1:0-132084 GCF_057122925.1 Umezawaea sp.
GCCGCCGCCCTCTCCGACGGGCAGGCGGCGTTCTGCGCTGCCGGAAAGCCGCAGCACCTCACCACACGGCGCCAACAACCCCCGCCGACCGCCCAACCGACCGGCGTCCCGAGCGGGGCCAACCGACCGGTGTCCCGAGCAGGGCCAACCGACTCGGGCCAAGCCCAGCCCTCTCCCTGCCCCCGATCCGAAGCGCCCTCACGGCCGGCCGTGCCGTGTCAAGGCATCTTTCCAGCCTTGACACGGTGCGTACGGCCATGAAGACAATCACGCGAGCGGGGGGAGGATCGCCCACGCCCACGCCCACGCCCACAGCCGGAGCCGGAGCCGGAGCCGCAGCCGGAGCCGCAGCACCTGCCCTCCATCACCGAGGGATCCGCTCCTCCGCATGTCCCCGAAAGGCCACCACGGCGGGCGGCAGCGGAATCCCGGCCCGCCAGGCCAGCGCGAACGTCCGAGTAGCCCGAGGCGTGATCGGCAGCTCCACCACGTCCGGAGCGGCCACCACCTCCGCCCGCGTCAGCAGCGCCACCCCCAGCCCCGCCCCGACCAACCCGCGCACCGTCTCCATCTCCTGCCCCTCGAACGTCACCCTGGGCACGAACCCGGCCTCCGCGCAGAGGTCGTCCGTGATCTGCCGCAGCCCGTACCCGTGCTCCAGCACCACGAAGTCCTCGTCGGCCAGTTCGGCCAGCCGCACCCCCGCCCGCCCGGCCAGCCGGTGCCCGGCGGGCACGACCAGCACCAGCTCCTGCTCGTGCAGCAGCACGGCCTCGAACTCCGGCGCCACCGGTGGCGGCGCCACCAGTGCGAGGTCGATGTCGCCGCGGGCCAGTGCGTCGAGCACCACCTGCCGCGAGTTCTGCACCAGCCGGAACCGCACGTGCGGGTGGGCGGTCCGGAACCCGCGGACGAGTTCCGGCACCAGCGACCGCCCCAGCATGTGCAGGAACCCCAGCACCACCTGCCCGCGCTCGGGGTCGACCTCCTCGGCGGCCGACCGCCACCCGGCCTCCAGCACGGCCATGGACCGCTCGGCGGCCTCGGCCAGCAGCCGTCCGGCGCGCGTCAGCCGCACCCCGCGCCCGGCCCGCTCCACGATCGGCGCACCCAGCTCGTCCCCGATCGCCGCCAGCCACCGGCTGACGGTCGGCTGCGGCAGTCCCACGACCTCGGCCACGCGGGTCACGTGCTCCTCGTGGGCGAGGGCGCGCAGCACGGCCAACCGGGGAGCCAGCGACATCTCATCCATCACCGTATGGATTTTGGCAGAATTCCGTATTGGACGCATGGGTTAGCGTCGAAGACGTGACACGCAGAAGGCGAATCACGCTCGCCGCGACCGCAGCGGGACTGGGCTCGTTCGCACTCCTCTACGCCCCCCAACCGGTGCTCCCGCAGCTGGCGGCCGAGTTCCACCTGACCCCCGGCGGCGCCTCGCTGGCCATCAGCGCGGCAACGGGCGCGCTCGCCCTCGTCGTGGTCCCGATCGCGATGCTCTCCGAGCGCGTCGGCCGCAGGCGGGTCATCGTGGCCGCCGTGGCCGCGGCTGCCCTGATGGCCCTGCTCCTGCCGTTCGCCCCGACCTTCTCCGCGCTGATCGCCCTGCGGGTCCTCCAGGGGGTCGCCGTGGCGGGGGTGCCCGCGGTGGCGATGGCGTACCTGGCCGACGAGGTGGGTCCGGCCGGGGTGGGAGCGGCCATCGGCGCCCTCATCGCGGGCAACAGCGCGGGCGGCATGATCGGCAGGCTGGTCGCCGGGATCGGCGTCGACTGGCTGGACTGGCGCGGTGCGCTGGCCGCCGTGGCCGGCTTGGGCGTGGTCTGCGCCGCGGTCGTCGCCGCCACCCTCCCGCCGGACAGCCGCAAGCCCACCAGGGTCCCGCGCGGCCTCCGGACGGCGCTGGGCGACCGGGTCCTCCTCTGCCAGTACGCCATCGCGGCGCTCGCCGTGGGCGCGTTCATCTCCCTCTTCAACGTGATCGGCTTCCGCCTGGCCGCTCCGCCGCTGGAACTCCCCGCGCGCTTCGCGGCCCTCGTCTTCCTCGCCTACGCCGCGGGCGGCGTCTGCTCCGCCGTCGCAGGCCGCCTGGCCGACCGGCTGGGCCGGGCACGGGTCGCGCTGGCCGCGCTGGGCGTGGCGGCGGGCGGAGCCCTGCTCACGCTGCCGGACTCGCTGGTCTTCGTCGCCGCGGGCCTGGCCCTGTTCACCGGCGGCTTCTTCGCCGCGCACTCGGTCGCCAGCGGCTGGGTCGGCGCGCGGGCGCCGTCGAACGCGAAGGGGCAGGCCTCCGGTGTGTACCTGTTCGCGTTCTACGTCGGCAGCAGCGCGGGCGGCACGGCGGGCAGCGCCGTGTTCGGCGCGTGGGGCTGGGGTGCGCTGGTGGCCGCCGTCGTGGGCTGGCTGGCCCTGGCGGGCGTGGCCGTGCTGGTCGCTCAGAAGTCCAGCGGCACGGTCACGGGTCCGTCGAGCGGCCGGATCGACGTCGAGCCCGCGATCGGCAGCGCCACGTCGCCCTCGGTCAGCTCGAGGGTCGCGGACTTGAGCTGCGCGGGCACCTCGACGACCAGGGCGACCGGGAAGACGCCGCCGTCGTAGCGGATGCCGACCTGCGGCGCCTCGGAGCCGTCCGGCAGCCGGACCGTGAACATGCCCTTCGTCAGGTCACCGCCGACGGTGTCCGGGAAGCCGTCGCCCCTGGCGCTGATCCGCAGCTCCAGCAGCGCCTTGTCCGGCGCGGACGCGGTGGCCACCTGGTAGTCGCCGTTGACCTTCACCGGGCGCTGGCGGCCGAGCCGCACGCCGAGCACCTTCAGCTCGCCCGCCTTGCCGCCGACCTCGATCCTCTGCTTGCCGTCGACGGACTTCCCCGGCTGGGCGTTCCGGCGCAGCACGGCGGGGATCTCGGTCGTCGCCCGGCCCGACGGCATCTCCACCCGCTGCTCCAGCGACTTCGTGCCGATGGTGTTGAGCGCGAGCACCTCGCCGCCCTGCGTGCCGGTCGCGACGGTGTAGACGACGAACACCGTGTCGTTCTCCGGCAGCCGGTCGGCGGGCAGCTGCTGCCGCCTGCCGGGCAGCTCCAGCGCCAGCTCCGACGGCTGCGGCGTGTAGCCCTGCCACGGGAGCTGGTCGAACGCCGGGTCGGTCGAGAGCAGGCGCTCGACCTTGAGCCGCAGCACCCGCAGCTGGAGACCGGGACCGGGCTTGAGGACGGTCTTGCCCTCCGGGAAGCTCTCCGGCGAGCCCCAGCCGGTCGCGGTCGCGCTGAGGAGGTCGTCGCGCACCTTCAGGTCGTTCGCGTCGGAGAGCCCGAGGTCCTCGTTGGACTTCTCGTGGTCGTCCGGCAGCACGGCCAGGAAGTCCGGACCCGCCTCGGTGCTGGTCGTCTCCTCCTTGTTCGGGTCGGTCTCGGTGCCGTCCGAGCGCACCAGCGAACCGACCGGGGAACTGCGCGTGCCCTGCTCGGGGATCTGCGGCGGCTGCACCTCGAACCGAGCGCCGTCGGACTCCTGCCCGGTCTCCTTGAGCGGGACGGGCACCCAGTCCGCCGACGCCGCGGTGCCCGGCACCTGCACCGGGCCGCACCACAGCCTGGTGTCGACCTCGGTGTCGGCGTTGGTGCGGGCGAACCAGCAGTCGACCGGCTTGCTGCCGGTGCGGGACACGTAGCCGAAGTTGAGGGTGAACGTCAGCTCGGCCTCGGCCTGCGACTGGAGCAGCTCACCGTCCAGCACCGCCTTGCCGCCGATGGTGAGCTTCTCCGGCTCGGGCGCGCTCCGGGCTGGAGGGGTCGCGCAGCCCGCCGCAGCGAGGGCCACGGCGACCAAGCCCAACGAGACGCGTCCGAAACGCACAGCGGGTACCCCCGGTAGATGGGTGAAAGTCCTACTACCGGTTTAAAGGCGGTTACTGGACGTCGCGGTTGCACTCGGACGAGTGTGACTCAGCTCACGTTTTAAAACTCGCTGGTGAGAGGTCTAAATGTGAAGAGCCTCTCGGTAGACCTCTACCGTCTGCTCGGCCACGGTCGACCACGAGAACTCGTCGACCGCCCGCTGCCTGCCCGCCGCGCCGAACGCCGCGGCCCTCGCAGGATCCGCCAGCACCTCGTTGATCGCGTCCGCCAGCTCGGCCCGGTACTTCGACGTGTCCGCCTCGTCGTAGTGCACCAGCAGGCCGGTCCTGCCGTGGTCGACGACCTCCGGGATGCCGCCGACGTCCGACGCGACGACCGCCGTGCCGCACGCCATGGCCTCCAGGTTCACGATCCCGAGCGGCTCGTACACCGACGGGCACACGAACACCGCCGCGTGGCTGAGGATCTGCCGCACCTCGGCGGGCTGGAGCATCTGCTGGATCCAGAACACGCCCGAGCGCACCGCGGCCAGCTCGGCGACCGCGAGCCGGGTCTCCTCGGCGATCTCCGGGGTGTCCGGCGCGCCCGCGCACAGCACGACCTGGGCCTCCGGCGCGATGTGGTGGGCCGCCGCGACCAGGTGGCCGACGCCCTTCTGCCGGGTGATCCTGCCCACGAACGCGACGATCGGCCGGTCCGGGTCGATCCCGTGGCGTTCGAGCGCGTCCGTCTCGGTCACCGGGTGGTAGGCCTCGGTGTCGATGCCGTTGCGCACGACGTGCACGCGGGCCGGGTCGAGGTCCGGGTAGCAGGCGAGCACGTCCAGCCGCATCCCCTCGCTGACCGCGATGATCGCGTCCGCCGCCTCGTACGCGGTCTTCTCCACCCAGGACGAGACCCGGTAGCCGCCGCCGAGCTGCTCGGCCTTCCACGGCCTGCGCGGCTCCAGCGAGTGCGCCGTCACGACGTGCGGCACGCCGTGCAGCAGCTTCGCCAGGTGACCGGCCATGTTCGCGTACCAGGTGTGCGAGTGCACCAGTTCGGCCCCCGCCACCGCCGCGGCCATCTCCAGGTCGACCGACAGGGTCCGCAGCGCCGCGTTCGCGCTGTCCAACCCCTTCGCGGCCTCGTGGGCGTGGGCGTCGGGCCGTGGACCGCCGAAGCAGTGCACGTCGACGTCGATCAGCTCGCGGAGGCGGGGAACCAGGAATCCGACGTGGACTCCGGCTCCGCCGTACACCTCCGGGGGGTACTCCCGTGTCAGCAGTCCTACTCGCACGGGCCTCACCGTAACCCCGGAAGTGGGGCAGCCGGGTGAACGGACCCGGAAAACGTGAGATCCGCCGCGCCGCACCGTTGGTGGCCCCGCTTCCGCACCGTTAGGGTCAGGGCGTGAAAGGGCAGCCGCACGTACTCGGAATTGTCCTGGCAGGCGGGGAAGGGAAGCGGCTCTGGCCGCTGACAGCCGACCGGGCCAAACCCGCGGTGCCGTTCGCGGGCAACTACCGCTTGGTCGACTTCGTGCTGTCCAACCTCGTCAACGCGGGAATGGTCAAGCTCTGCGTGTTGACGCAGTACAAGTCGCACTCGCTCGACAAGCACATCTCCACGACGTGGCGGCTCTCGAACGTCCTGGGCCAGTACGTGACGCCGGTCCCGGCCCAGCAGCGGCTCGGCCCGCGCTGGTACACCGGCAGCGCTGACGCGATTTTCCAGAGCCTCAACCTCGTCCAGGACGAGAAGCCGGACCACATCGCGGTCTTCGGCGCGGACAACGTGTACCGCATGGACCCCGGCCAGATGCTGGAGCAGCACGTCGACAGCGGCGCGGGCGTCACCGTCGCGGGGATGCGCGTGCCGAGGGCCGAGGCGAAGGCGTTCGGCTGCATCGACTCGGACTCCACCGGGCTGATCACCCAGTTCCTGGAGAAGCCGTCCGACCCGCCGCACGTGCCGGACGACCCCGAGGTCACGTTCGCGTCGATGGGCAACTACATCTTCACGACCGAGGCGCTGCTCGACGCGCTGCGGTCCGACGCCGCCAACCCGGACTCCGACCACGACATGGGCGGCGACATCATCCCCATGCTGGTCGACGCGGGGAAGGCGCACGTCTACGACTTCGCGGACAACGTCGTGCCGGGCGAGAGCGAGCGCGACCGCGGCTACTGGCGCGACGTGGGGACCATCGACGCCTACTACGAGGCGCACATGGACCTGGTCTCCGTCCGCCCGGTGTTCAACCTCTACAACCAGGCGTGGCCCATCCGCACCGCCACCCCGCCGCTGCCGCCCGCCAAGTTCATCGCGGGGGGGAGCGCCGAGGACTCCATGGTCGGGCCCGGCTCGATCATCTCCGGGACGATCCACGGGTCGGTGATCAGCTCGGACGTGGTCGTCGAGGTCGGGTCCGTCGTGCAGGGGAGCGTGCTGCTGCCGGGCGTGCGGATCGGCAAGGGCGCGGTGGTCAGGAGGGCCATCCTGGACAAGAACGTCGTCGTCCCGGACGGGGCCCTCATCGGCGTCGACCAGGCGATGGACCGCCAGCGCTACACGATCAGCGCCGGGGGCGTGACGGTCCTGGGCAAGAACGTGAGGGCCGAGTAGGGCCCACCCCCCGCCGATCCACCCGCGAGGGCGCGTCGGCAGGTCGGTCACCACCTCCTCGGCGTCGGCGGCGAAGCCCCCGGCGTCGAGGAGGTCGGGGGGCCGAACCGCCGACTCCGGACGGCCGGTGTCACCGCTTCTTGGCGGCGACCAGCAGACCGTCGCCCAGGGGCAGGAGCACGGGGACGAGCCTGTCGTCCTCCCGGACCGAGCGCGCCACCTCGCGCATGGCCGTCGTGTCCTGGTCCCGGTTGCTCGGGTCCACGACGCGGCCGTCCCACAGGACGTTGTCGAACGCGATCACGCCGCCCGGCCGGAGCAGGCGGACGCCCTCGTCCAGGTAGCGCGGGTACTCGGCCTTCGCGCCGTCGACGAACACCAGGTCGTAGGCGCCGTCGGTCAGCCGCGGCAGCACGTCCAGCGCGTGACCCATGATCAGCCGCGTGCGGCTGACCTGGACCTTCGCCTCGGTGAACGCCTTGCGGGCCGCCCGCTGGTGCTCCGGGTCGACGTCGATCGACGTCAGGACGCCCGCCACGGGCATCCCGCCGAGCAGGTAGAGGCCGCTCACCCCCGCGCCCGTGCCGACCTCGACGACCGCCTTGGCCTGGAGCGCGGCGGCCAGGAACCGCAGGGCCGCCCCGCCGCCGCTGCCGATCGGCACGCAGCCCAGTTCGACACCCCTGCTCCGGGCGGCCGTCAGCACGTCGTCCTCGGGGAGGAAGTGCTCCACGTAGTCCCGAAGCGGCGAATCCGGTGTCACAAGGCAGGAGGTTAGCGCCGCAAGGGGTGAAATCGGGTGAACCCGCCGTGAAGTGCGCCGCCGTTGCGCGCCGGGATCCACCCGCCAGGGTGTCATCCGGAACCCGGATGGGTACATCCCGATTCTCAGCGTGCTCTCAGGGGACTCTCACGATGGTTATAAGCAAGACCGGCACGCTGGTGTCAGATCAGAACACGGGAACACTGGGAACCGAACCTACGTTGACCTGTGCACAGGGCTAGCCAGCCCACTGGAGGTGCTTCACCGCCCGATGCGCACGCAGCCGACTTCGCCGGTGGCGTTGTCCCCCGCCGCCCCCACGCCGACCGTCGCCACCATCGAGTCGGCGGACTGGACGCCGCCCTCATGGGACGAGGTCGTCCGTGAGCACGCCGACCGGGTGTACCGGCTGGCCTACCGGTTGACCGGTAACCAGCACGACGCCGAGGACCTCACCCAGGAGACGTTCATCCGGGTGTTCCGCTCGCTCGCCTCCTACAAGCCGGGCACGTTCGAGGGTTGGCTGCACCGCATCACCACCAACCTCTTCCTCGACATGGCGCGCCGCCGCTCGCGGCTGCGCATGGAGGGGCTGCCCGAGGACACCGACCGGCTCGCGGGCGACGACCCGAGCCCCGAGCAGGTCTACTCCGACACCCACCTCGACCCCGACCTCCAGGCCGCTCTCGACGAGCTGCCGCCGGAGTTCCGCGCCGCCGTGGTCCTGTGCGACGTCGAAGGCCTGTCGTACGAGGAGATCGGTGCCACCCTCGGGGTGAAACTGGGTACCGTGAGGAGTCGGATCCACCGGGGCCGCCAGGCCCTGCGGTCCGCGTTGGAACGCCGTCGGGAGCAAGTGCTGGAGGACTCTGCATGACCGACCTGCGAGGTTGGGGATTGTCGGAGCAACACCTGCTGCCCGACGTGGTGGTGGCCTTCGTCGACGGCGAGCTGTCGTCCACGGCGCACGGCCGGGCCACCGCGCACCTGGCCCGGTGTCCGCTCTGCTCGGCTGAAGCCGCCTACCAGCAGCAGGTCCGCCTCGCGGTCCGCGCCGCCGGGATGCCCAACTGCGCATCGGGGTTCCTCGACCGGCTGCGGGCCATCCCGCAGGAGGTCGACCTGCCCAGCGCCCCGGACGGCCTCGCCGTCACGGAGGACGGGCAGCTCGTGACGGTGCTCCGCCCCGACCGCGTGCCCGCCGGTTTCGGCACCGGTCCCGTGCTCGGCGAGTCGAGGCCGCTCGGCACCGGCTCCTCGGTGCTGGGGCGCTTCGGCGCCCGGCGCGCGCGCAACAGCGCGGGTGCCGTGGTGTCCGGTCTGGTGCTCGGAGCGCTGGTGCTGGTCGCGCCGGTCGGGGAGACCTCACCCGAGGCCCGGCCGACGCCCTCCCTCGATCCGGGGACACCCACCGTCGCGGTGCGGCCCGCGCCCGCCGTGGGGCCGCTCCAGCACGACGAGAACGCCCGCCTTGACCTGCTCCGATCCGTCGCCAACGGGCGTTGAGGACCCGCGTACGCGGACTTCACCGGGCACCAGGCAGGCTTGCCCCCACAGCGTGAGCCAGTCCAGGCGGAACCATTCGGGGAGCGATGAGCCAGCCAGAGCAGGGCAACGGTCGGACGCCCGCGACCCCGGTGTCGGGGGTCGACGACGGGGAACACCGCAGGCTCGCGCCGCGTCCCCTGGACCGCCCCGCCGTCGATCCGTCGCTCACGGCCGCGTTCGGTCGCCCCCAGGGCGTCGACACCGCGTTCGACGCGCGGCGCCCGCCGCTCAACGGCCAGGTGCCCATGGCCCCGCCCCCGCCCGAGGCGCTGTCCACGGCGTTCGGCAGGCCCGTCGGCGGCGACGACCTCAAGCTCCAGCGGCCCCCCGGTGCCGACCACGCGGTCGACCCGGACATCGACCCCGTCTTCTGGGACGGCAAACCCGCCGGCGACCCGTGGCGCGATCCGGGTTCCGGTGCCGTGATCGGACCGCCCGCCGTGGGCGAGAAGTCCTCCGGCCCCTCGTCCGCGAAAGCCGCACCCGGTCCTCAGCTGAGCGTTCCGGAACTGCTGTTCGGCAGGCGGGTCAAGCCCGTCGGCCTCGTCCTGCTGCTGGTGGCCGCCCTCCTGGTCGGCACCGCCGGCGGACTCGTCGGCTGGTTCTTCGGCAGGGCCGGGAACCCGCTGACGGACGGCGGCGTGACGCTGGCCGAGGTGAAGCCCGCCAAGGAGCGGCCGGTCGGGTCGGTCTCGGACATCGCGAACCGGACCACGCCCGGTGTGGTGTCGATCGAGTTCAAGGGGTCCAACGTCGCGGGCGTCGGCTCCGGCGTCGTGATCGACGGCGAGGGCTACATCCTGACCAACGACCACGTCGTCGCCCCCGCCGTGCAGGACGCGTCGGCGAAGCTGACGGTCGTCTTCACCGACGGCAAGAGGGCCGTCGCCCGGATCGTGGGGCGCGACTCGAAGACCGACCTCGCCGTCATCAAGGTCGAGGTGACCAACCCGACGGTGATCCAGTTCGGCAACTCCGACGACCTGGAGGTCGGCGACTCGGTCATCGCGATCGGATCGCCGCTGTCGCTGTCGAACACCGTGACGCAGGGGATCGTCAGCGCGTTGAACCGACCCGTGACGGCCGCGGGGGAGAACGGCGGACCGCAGGTCACCTACGACGCGATCCAGACCGACGCGGCCATCAACCCCGGCAACTCGGGCGGCGCGCTGGTCGACTCGTCGGGCGCGCTGGTGGGGATCAACTCCTCCATCCAGACCCAGACCGGCAACTCCGTGGGGCTCGGGTTCGCCATCTCCGGCAACTACGCGCGCAAGATCTCCGAGGCGCTCATCCAGACCGGCGAGGTCAAGCACGCGGACATGAACGTGAACGCGCGGTCCGCGTCCGCCGAGACCGCCGAGGGCGCTCAGGTGCAGAACGTGCCCGCTGGTGGGGCCGCCGCCGCCGCCGGGATCGTCGAGGGCGACGTGATCACCCGCGTCGGTGACCGGATGGTGCGCAACGCGGCCGAGCTGACGGTGGCCGTGCGGGAGCACGAGATCGGGGAGACGGTGCCCGTCGTGCTGGCCCGGCAGGGGCGCGAATTGACGCTGCAGGTCACGCTCAAGTCGGACTGAGCTGCGGCTAGTCTGGCTTCAGGGCTAACGGTGGAGGCGCCGACGTGTTCGACAGCATCGGGTGGGTGGAAATCCTCATCATCATCGTCGCTGGGCTGTTCATCCTCGGGCCTGAGCGGCTGCCCGAGGCCGCGGGCTGGGTGGGGCGGACGATCCGGCAGGTGCGGGACTACGCCACCGGTGCTCGGGAGCAGCTGAAGCAGGAGATGGGGCCGGAGTTCGAGCAGTTGCGCAAGCCGTTGGAGGATTTGCGGGAGCTGCGCAGCTTCGACCCGAAGAAGGCTGTGACGAAGCACCTCTTCGACGATGCTCCGGCCGAGTCGAGCAAGCCGAACGGGTATCCGGTTGCTTCGCCCGCTCCCGTGGAGAGGCCGTTGAACCCAGGGGAGCGGGCTCCTTACGATCCTGACGCCACGTGAGGTGGCGTTTTCGCGGGATCGGGTAGCTGCCGGTCCCGGCGTGGTGGCCGATTTGACTCGGGGGGCCCTGGATTCGCCCCTGTGATCGGCTGAGGGCAGGTGGTGACCACCTGCCCGATCCACCGGGGCAAGGGGCGAATCCCCCGAGCAAAATCGGCCACTGCTGTCGGGAAGGCCGTGGCTCTCGTTCGTCGTGGGTACTGAGGGTGTTCGTTGCCGGGCTGGCTATCGGCCTGCTGGGGTGACGTTCAACAGCCTGCCCGCCAGTCCACGTGACCGTACTGAGAGCTTCTTCGCCACCTCTGCCAGTACTTTTGCTGCTGCCGAGTCCGGGTGCGCCAGGACGATGGGGGTGCCTTCGTCGCCCTGTTCGCGCAGGCGGGGGTCCAGGGGGACCTGGCCCAGCAGGGGCACTTCCGAACCCACCGCCTTGGTGAGGGAGTCTGCTACCGCTTGGCCGCCGCCTGAGCCGAAGACGTCCATCTTCGAGCCGTCCGGCATTTCGAGCCACGACATGTTCTCCACCACGCCCGCGATTCGTTGGCGGGTTTGCAGTGCGATCGAGCCCGCTCGTTCCGCGACCTCCGCCGCCGCCTGCTGGGGTGTCGTCACCACGAGGATCTCGCCGTTGGGGACCAGCTGGGCCACGGAGATCGCCACGTCGCCGGTGCCCGGCGGGAGGTCGAGGAGCAGGACGTCCAGGTCGCCCCAGAAGACGTCCGCGAGGAACTGCTGGAGTGCGCGGTGGAGCATGGGGCCGCGCCAGACCACCGGGGCGTTTCCGGGGGTGAACATGCCGATGCTGATCAGCTTCACCCCGTGGGACTGGGGCGGCATGATCATTTTTTCTACCTGCGTTGGCCTGGCGTCGGTGCCGAGCATGCGGGGGATCGAGTGGCCGTAGATGTCGGCGTCGACCACGCCCACCGAGAGGCCTCGGGCGGCCATGGCCACGGCGAGGTTCACCGTGACGCTGGACTTGCCGACGCCGCCCTTGCCGGACGCCACGCAGTAGACCCTGGTGAGCGAGCCCGGCTGGGCGAAGGGGATCACCGGTTCCTCGGTGCCGCCGCGCAGGTTCTTCCGCAGGTCGGTGCGCTGCTGGTCGCTCATGACGTCCAGTTCGACCGCCACGTCGGTGACGCCGGGGAGGGCGGTCACCGCGGCGGTGACGTCCTTGGTGATCTTGTCGCGCATCGGGCAGCCCGCGACGGTCAGGTAGACGCCCACGGCGACCGCGCCATCCGGTGACACGGTGACGTCCTTGACCATCCCGAGTTCGGTGATGGGGCGCCTGATCTCGGGGTCCTGGACTCCGGACAGCGCCTTTCGGACCTCATCGGCGGTGGGGGTGGTGGGCGTGGTGGTCACGGGATCGAGCACCGACCTTCGTGGACTGGTGATGGTCTTGCCGGGAAACGTCTGCCGACGTCTGGACAGCCATGCTACGGCGACGGGGGATGCCTCCAAGCTACCGGTCGGTCACCTACCAGTGCGGGGGCAGCGGTGAGGTGGTCCAGTGCTTTCCGTAACATCCGGCTCCGTGCCGGAATCGGGTAGTGCCCGGTTGCCCAACCACGTCGAGCTCGTGGTGTGGCAATCGTTCCTCCGCGCGCATGCCCGCATCACTCGGACCCTCGAGGCCGAGCTGATCGCTGAGCAGCGCTTATCGCTCGCCGCCTACGACGTGCTGGTCCAACTGGCCGAAGCGCCGCACCACCGGCTGCGCATGACCGAGTTGGCCGACGCCGTCCTGCTGTCCCGCTCGGGGGTGACGCGGCTCGTGGACCGACTGGAGCGGGCCGGTCTGGTGGGGCGGGAACGGGCCGACGGCGACGGGCGGGGCATCGTCGCCGTGTTGACACCGGCGGGCGAGGAGCGGCTCCGGGTCGCGTCCGGCACGCACCTCGCCGGGGTCGCCCGGCACTTCGCCGGGGGGTTCTCCGAGGTCGAGCTGGAGGCGTTCGGCGTGACGTGCCGCAGGCTCGCGGACGAGAACGCGTGACCGCGCCGGTCATCTCGGTGGTCGGGCTGGTGCACGTGCGGGACGGGCGGTTGCTGGTGGTGCGGTCGCGCACCAAGGGGGCGTTCTACCTGCCCGGCGGGAAGCTCGAACCGGGGGAGACGCCCGAGCAGGCGCTGCACCGGGAGGTGCGGGAGGAACTGGGCGTGGGGCTGGTCGACGTGGCCCCGCACCGGCGGTACCTGGAGCCCGCGTACGGCGAAGGACCGGACACGCTGGTCGACATGGCCTGCTACACCGGCGAGCTGGACGGGCGGCCGGTGCCGAGCGGGGAGATCGCCGAACTGCGGCTCGTCACGGCCGCCGAGTACGCCGCGCACCCCGAGACGGCACCCGCGATCGTGCGGCTGCTGGCCGACCTGGTGTCCGCCGACCTGGTGTCATGACGGGACGTCGTTCCAGCGCGGGTCGTCCCTGAGCACCTCCGGTGACGGGTTCTTGCGGCGCTGCTTGGCGTTCTCCCGGAACACCCGGTCCAGCTCGCCGCGCAGGAAGTCGCGGGTCGCGACCTCGCCGAGCGCCAGCCGGACCGCGGCCAGCTCCCGCGCCAGGAACTCGGTGTCGGCCTTCGTCTGGGCCGACCTCGCCCGGTCCTCCTCCAGCGACACGCGGTCGCGGTCGTCCTGGCGGTTCTGCGCCAGCAGGATCAGCGGGGCGGCGTAGGCGGCCTGCGTGGAGAACGCCAGGTTCAGCAGGATGAAGGGGTACGGGTCCCAGCGCAGCGACACGGCGAACAGGTTCAGCGCGATCCACGCGATCACCAGGAGCGACTGCCAGAACAGGAACTTGCCCGTCCCGAGGAAGCGCGCGAGCCGCTCGGAGACGCGGCCGAACGCCTCGGGGTCGATGGCGAACCGGAACCTGCCGGTGCGCTTGGGCTGGTCGAGTCGGCGACCCGGTGGCAGTTCAGGCATGGGAGAGCCCCGTTTCGCGCCAGTTGTCCGGCAGCAGGTGGTCGAGCACGTCGTCCACGGTGACCGCGCCCAGCAGGTGGTCGGTCTCGTCGACGACGGGTGCGCAGACCAGGTTGTACGCGGCGAAGTAGCGGGTGACCTCGGCCAGCGACGCGTCCGGCCCCAGCCGGGCCAGGTCGGTGTCGAGCACGCCCGCCACCAGGTCGAACGGCGGTTCGCGCAGCAGCCGCTGGATGTGCACGCAGCCGAGGTAGCGGCCGGTCGGGGTCGCGGTCGGCGCGCGGCAGACGAACACCATGCTCGCCAGCGCGGGCGTCAGGTCGGGGTTGCGGACGCGGGCCAGCGCTTCGGCGACCGTCGCGTCCGGGGCCAGCACCACCGGCTCCGGCGTCATCAGACCGCCCGCGGTGTCGAAGTTGTACTCCAGCAACCGCTTCACCGGCTCGGACTCCTCCGGCTCCATCAGCCCGAGCAGCCGGTCCTTGTCGAACTCCGACAGCTCGGCCAGCAGGTCGGCCGCGTCGTCCGGGTCCATCGTCTCCAGGATGTCGGCGGCGCGCTCGTCGTCGAGGTAGGCGAGGAGGTCCTTCTGGTCCTCCTCCGGCAGTTCCTCGATGACGTCGGCGAGCCGCTCGTCGTCCATCGCGTCCGCGACCTCGTACCGCCGCTTGGCGGGCAGGTCGTGCATCGTCGTCGCCACGTCGACCGCCCGCATGGTCTCGAAGACCGCCAGCAGCTGCTGCGCGCCCTGCGGCTGCCCGGCCAGCTCGGACACGCTGACGCCGCTGATCTCCTCCCACCGCAGGACCTGGAGCGGACCGCGCCGCGCCAGCCTCCCGGTGCGCTCCCGCACGGCGACCTTGACGACCCGCCAGTCCCTGGTGCGCGTCGGCTCCATCGCGGCGTCGACCAGCACCGCCGGACTGCCGGAGTCCAGGGAGACCCGCGCGTCCAGGAGCTGCCCGACCACCAGGACCTCGTTCGCGCGCTGGTGGAACCGCCGCAGGCTCACCGACCCGGTCGCCAGCGTCACGGCGTTCGGCTCGATCGAGTTCACCCGCAGCATCGGGACGAAGATCCGCTGGCGGGTCGCCAGTTCGACGACCATGCCGAGCACTCGGGGAGGCTGCCGGTCGATGCGCAGGCCGATGACGATGTCGCGGGCCTTGCCGATGGATTCGCCGTCCGGTCCGAAGACCGGGAGACCGGCGAGCTGAGCGGCGAAAACCCTGTTCACGGCAACCACGTCGCCAGGTTAGCCGTCGCGGGGGGAAAGCGCGGCTTCCGCCACCGCGTCCCTCCACAGTGGCCTCAGGGCCGGACGAGCCGCTCCGCCAGCGCCCGGCACGTGTCGCGGAACCCGGTGTCGCCCACCCTCAGCGCCCACAGCTCACCCTCGACCGCCCGCACCAGCCCCCACGCGCGGGCCCGCTCGACGTCGAGCCCCCCGATGTCGGCCAGCGCCCGCAGCCGGTCCCACGTCCCGCGGTGCCCGTCCATCTCGCCGAACCTGTTCCACAGCAACGGGAGCACGCTGAACTCGGGGTCGCCCGCGAGCGGCTTCGGGTCGATCATCAGCCACGGCGCGCGGTCGCCCGCCAGCACGTTGCCGTAGTGCAGGTCGCCGTTGACCAGGGTGCGGCCCGCGTCGGCCGTCAGGTCGCGGACCAGCGCGACCGCCGCGTCCAGCAGCGGCGCGGGCACCGGGTGGCCGTGCGCGGCGTTGTCGGCCGCGAAGTCGCGGAAGCCGACCGGGCCGACCTCCGGCGGGGCCGGGAGGCGCAGGTCGCGCAGCAGCCCGCCGGTCACCTGCACGGCGGTCTCGACGGGGGCGGTCATCAGCGTGCGGGTGTGGTCGAGGCGTTCCAGCAGCAGCGCGCCGTGCTCGTCGTCGTGCTCCAGCAGGCGGACGACGCCCCGGCCGTCCCACAGGCGCAGGGCCAGCGCCTCGTGCTCGGTCTCGGTGTCCCGCCAGGTCAGCTTCAGCGCCGCAGGCGTCCCGTCGGCCCGGCGCACCGGCAGGACGACCGCCACGTAGCCGTTCAGCAGGGCTCCGTCCGGGGCCAGGCGCCAGCGCGCGCAGAACTCCGTCGCCAGCTTCGGCAGCGTTCCGACCCATTCGGGGGCGCCCTCGCCGAGGCCGTCGCCGAAGCCCTCCGGCACGGTGATCACGGCAGGTCCAGGCGGTAGACCCCGGTCCACGTCGCCGGGCCGTTGAGCCTGGCCGCCCGCAGCGCGGCCTCCACGTCCCCGTCCGGTTCGACGAGGTGCGCCACGGCCGGGGTCTCCAGCAGGAAGGAGTGCGTGGTGGGCGAGCGCACCGTGATCGTGACGGGCTGACCGTCGGCCAGTCCCGGCACCTCCTGGTCGCCGCCCACGGCGACCCACACGGACCCGTCGCGCCACAGCGCCCACACGAGCCGACCCCTCCGGCCGGGCACCGCGACCCACAGCGCGGCGGCCTTGCGCAGGGCCGCGTCCATCACCTGTGCCGTCTCCACCGATCAAGCGTCCCACGGACCTGTGAATCGTGACTCAGTGCCGGGCGGCGCCAGTTCGGTCGTGCCACGGTGGGCGCCTACAGGTTGTTACCGGCTGGTACGAGGAGGTACCCCAGTGGTCGATCAGCAGCGTCCCCGTCGCTCGTGCCTCGCTGTTCCGGGGTCTAGTCAGAAGATGATCGACAAGGCGCGCACGCTGCCCGCGGACCAGGTCTTCCTCGACCTGGAGGACGCCTGCGCGCCGCTGGCCAAGCCGGACGCCCGCAAGACCATCGTGGCCTCGCTCAACGAGGGCGGCTGGGGCGACAAGACCCGCGTCGTGCGGGTCAACGACTGGACCACCGAGTGGACCTACCGGGACGTGACCGAGGTCGTCGAGGGCGCGGGCGCGAACCTCGACTGCGTCATGCTGCCGAAGGTCCAGACGGCCGAGCAGGTCCACGCCCTCGACCTGCTGCTCACCCAGATCGAGAAGACCATGGGCTACGAGGTCGGCGGTATCGGCATCGAGGCGCAGATCGAGAACGCGCAGGGCCTGGTGAACGTCAACGCCATCGCCACGGCGTCCCCGCGCGTCGAGACGATCATCTTCGGACCGGCCGACTTCATGGCGAGCATCAACATGAAGTCGCTCGTGGTGGGGGAGCAGCCGCCCGGCTACGACGTCGGCGACGCCTACCACCACATCCTCATGCAGATCCTGATGGCCGCCCGCGCCAACGACCTCCAGGCGATCGACGGCCCGTACCTCCAGATCCGCGACGTCGACGGCTTCAAGCGGGTGGCGGGCCGGTCGGCCGCGCTGGGCTTCGACGGCAAGTGGGTCCTGCACCCCGGCCAGATCGACGCGGCCAACGAGACCTACAGCCCCTTGCAGGAGGACTACGAGCACGCCGAGAACATCCTCGACGCGTACGAGTACTTCACCTCGGAGGCGGGCGGACGGCGCGGAGCGGTCATGCTCGGCGACGAGATGATCGACGAGGCGTCCCGCAAGATGGCCCTCGTGATCTCGTCCAAGGGCCGTGCCGCGGGGATGGAGCGCACCTCCCCGTGGAGCCCGCCGGAGGCGTGAGAACTCCCCGTTCCGGGTTCGCGATCCGGGCCCGGAACGGGTGTTAGCCGTTGTGGCGCAGGTCATCACCACCACTACTCGCGAGTACGGCGTCGTCACGGGTTGCGTCCGCTTCAGGTGAGTCGGCGCACAAAACGGCCCGCGGAGTGGCGATCCGAGGGGGCCTGCTGGGCAGACTGCCGGTATGTCACGAGCACGTCACGCCCAGGCCCGGCAGGGGTTCCGCCTGTTCCGCAAGCGCAAGGACGACCTGCTGGAGCGCAGCATCCGCACCTGCCCCGGCTGCGACGCCGCCGTCCACGTCTTCGCCGACGTCTGCCGCCACTGCGGTGGCGCGCTGGAGGTCTTCGCCGCCTGACCCGCACCTCGGAGGCCTTTTTCGGTTCAGGGGGTGGGGTGGGCCACCTTGCCGGCGCGAACGGGCGTTAACCGGTCCATACTCACCGGTAACCCAAGGCTACGAAGGGAAAGTGCGATGGCGCGCCTGGCCCAGACCGCTGGACTCACCGACATCCAGGAAGAGATCCTGTCGACCGTCCGGACCTTCGTGGACAAGGAGATCATCCCGCACGCCCAGGCGCTGGAGCACGGCGACACCTACCCGGCGGACATCGTCGAGGGCATGAAGGAGATGGGCCTGTTCGGGCTCACCATCCCCGAGGAGTTCGGCGGGCTCGGCGAGTCGCTGCTGACCTACGCGCTGGTGGTCGAGCAGATCGCGCGCGGCTGGATGAGCGTCTCCGGGGTGATCAACACGCACTTCATCGTGGCGCACATGCTGAAGCAGCACGGCACCGAGGAGCAGAAGGCCCGGTACCTGCCGCGCATGGCCACGGGCGAGGTGCGCGGGTCGTTCTCCATGTCCGAGCCCGAGCTGGGCTCCGACGTCGCCGCCATCCGCACCCGCGCCGCCCGCGACGGCGACGACTACGTGATCAACGGCCAGAAGATGTGGCTGACCAACGGCGGCAGCTCGAACCTCACGGCCGTCCTGGTGAAGACCGACGAGGGCGCGGACAAGGCGCACAAGAACCTCACCGCGTTCCTGGTGGAGAAGCCGGAGGGCTTCGGCGAGGTCGCCCCCGGCCTCACGATCCCCGGCAAGATCGACAAGATGGGCTACAAGGGCGTCGACACCACCGAGATGGTGTTCGACGGCTTCCGGATCAGCCCCGAGCAGGTGCTCGGCGGGCAGACCGGCCAGGGCTTCAGCCAGATGATGGACGGCGTCGAGGTCGGGCGGGTCAACGTGGCCGCTCGGGCGTGCGGGATCGCCATCCGGTCCTTCGAGCTGGCGATCGAGTACGCGCAGCAGCGCAAGACGTTCGGCAAGCCGATCGTCGAGCACCAGGCCATCGCCTTCAAGCTCGCCGAGATGGCCACCAAGGTCGAGGCGGCCCACCTGATGATGGTCAACGCCGCCCGCCTGAAGGACTCCGGCGCGCGCAACGACGTCGAGGCCGGCATGGCGAAGCTGATCGCCTCCGAGTTCTGCGCGGAGGTGACCCAGGAGGCGTTCCGCATCCACGGCGGCTACGGGTATTCGAAGGAGTACGAGATCGAGCGCCTGATGCGCGAGGCGCCGTTCCTGCTGATCGGCGAGGGCACCAGCGAGATCCAGAAGACGATCATCAGCCGGGGGCTGCTGCGGGACTACCGCACCCGCGGCTGACGATCACGATCGCGTCTTGTTCGGCGAACCCGCTTCGCGCTGTTTGCCCGGTGTTGGCAGGATGGGGTGATCAGCACCGCGAAGAGGTGGTCACCTTGACGAGTCAGTTCTCCGGTCAGAACCGACCAGGGGTTCCACCCCGGTTGCCCACGCCGCCAACCGGCTGGCCGATCGGGTCCTACGCCACCTACGAGGAGGCCCAGCGCGCGGTCGACTTCCTGGCCGACGGCGACTTCACGGTCCAGGACGTGACGATCGTCGGGGTCGACCTGATGCTGGTGGAACGGGTGACGGGCCGCCTGTCGTGGGGTCGCGTGCTGGGCACGGGCGCCGCGTCGGGCGCCTGGTTCGGCCTGTTCGTCGGCGTCCTGCTCAGCCTGTTCAACAGCAGCCCCGGAGCCAGCGCGGGGCCGATCCTGGTCGGGCTCACGATCGGCGTGGTGTTCGGTCTCGTGTTCGCCGCCGTCGGGTACGGCTCGACGCGCGGCAAGCGCGACTTCCAGTCCGCGAGCCAGCTCGTCGCGGGCCGCTACGACGTCCTGTGCCAACCCCGTTCGGCCGAACGGGGGCGCGACCTGCTGGCCAAGCTGGCCATGCGCCCGGTGGGGCCGAAAGACTCGAAAGATTAGGGGTTTAGCGGCACTCTTGATCGGGTAGAGGCTGCTCGCGACTGAATCGTTGCCTCCTTTGGTTGCGGCTCGTGATCACCAGGCCTAGGTTTCTTCCACCGGTCCACGGGCTGCGACTGCAGTCCGGGGCCGGTTGGGCACGACGGGGTGCCGGACCCAGCGAGTCTGGCTCCTCCGTGGTTTGTCGGAAGGAGGCAAGGCCGATGAGGGACGTCGACCGGTCAGGTCGTAGCCGAAAACCACGCCATCGGATCGCCGCGGCTCTGGGGGCCGCGATCGTCGCGGCTCCGGTGCTCGTGGCATGCGGGTCCAGCGATGGCGGGGTCACCATCAACGTGTACAAGTACCCGCAGGAGAGTTTTCAAAAGATCGTCGACCAGTGCAACTCGAAGTCCGGCGGTCGCTACGACATCGTCTACCACAAGCTCCCGCGCGAGGCCGACGGCCAGCGCGAGCAGATGGTGCGGCGGCTGGCCGCCGAGGACACCAGCATGGACGTGCTGGGCCTCGACGTCACGTGGACCGCCGAGCTGGCCAAGGCGGGCTGGATCAAGGAGTTCACCGGCTCGGCGAAGTCCGAGGTGGAGGACGGGACGCTCCAGACACCCCTGGACACCGCGCGGTACGAGGGCAAGCTCTACGGGGCTCCGGACAACACGAACGTCCAGCTCCTCTGGTACCGGGGCGACCTGGTGCCCACACCGCCGAAGACCTGGGACGAGATGATCCAGATGGCGGAGCAGTTGCAGTCCCAGGGCAAGCCGGGGCTGATCGAGGGCCAGGGCAAGCAGTACGAGGGCCTCGTCGTCCTCTACAACACCCTGGTCAACTCCGCTGGCGGCAAGATCCTCGACGAGAACGGCACCAAGGCGATCGTCGACGACGGCGCCGTGAAGGCGTTGGAGACGTTGAAGAAGTTCGCGACGTCCAGTGTGGTCGACCCGTCGTTCTCCAACGCGGCCGAGGACGACGCGCGGCTCGCGATGGAGGCGGGCAAGGCGGCCTTCATGCTGAACTGGCCGTACGTCTACGCGGCGGGCGCGAAGAACCCCGACTACATCAAGAACCTGAAGTGGGCGCCGTACCCGTCGGTCGGCAGCGGTGACTCCAAGGTCACCGTCGGCGGGATCAACTACGCGGTGAGCAGCTACACCGAGCACCCGGACGAGTCGTTCGACGCGGTGACGTGCCTGCGCAGCGCGGAGAGCCAGAAGTACGCGGCCATCAACGACGGTGTCCCGCCGACCATCGAGTCCGTCTACGACGACCCGGAGATGGCGAAGCCGTACCCGATGAAGGACGCGATCCTGGAGACGTTGAAGACCGCGAGCGTCCGCCCGCGGACCCCCGCGTACCAGAACGTCTCCACGGTCATCTCGACCATCCTCTCGCCGCCCGCGAGCATCGACCCGCAGGCGACGGCAGACCGCCTGCGCTCCGAGCTCCAGGACGCGCTCGACTCCAAGGGGGTGCTGCCGTGAGCCAGGCGACGACCGAGAAGTCCGGCGCGGCGGTGAAGGCCGCCGAGCCCAAGAAGAAGGTGGTGCTGAGCGAGGGCAAGAAGGCCGAGCGGAAGCTCGGGCTGCTGCTCTGCGCACCCGCCGCGATCATCATGATCGCGGTCACCGCGTGGCCGATCATCTACTCCGTCTACCTGTCGCTCCAGCGCTACGACCTGAAGTTCCCCGACCGGCAGGAGTTCGTCGGGCTGGACAACTACGTCACCGTCCTCTCCAGCCCGTACTGGTGGAACGCGGTGTGGGTGACGGTCGTGCTGACGGTCGTGTCCGTCGTCATCGAACTGGTGCTGGGCATGGCGCTGGCGCTGATCATGCACCGCACGCTGGTCGGCCGCGGCGTCGTCCGCACGTCGACGCTGATCCCGTACGGCATCGTCACGGTCGTGGCGGCCTTCTCGTGGCGGTACGCGTGGACGCCCGGCACCGGCTACCTGGCCGAGCTGATGGGCGGCGACCCCGTGCTGACGGAGAAGATCCCGGCGCTCGCCGTGGTCATCCTGGCCGAGGTGTGGAAGACGACGCCGTTCATGGCGCTGCTGCTGATGGCGGGCCTGGCGCTCGTGCCGGACGACCTGCTCAAGGCCGCGGCCCTCGACGGCGCGTCGGGCTGGCAGCGGTTCACCAAGGTGATCCTGCCGCTGATGAAGCCCGCGATCCTCGTCGCGCTGCTGTTCCGCACGCTCGACGCGTTCCGCATCTTCGACAACCTGTTCGTGCTCACCGGCGGGTCCCAGGGGACGTCGTCGGTGTCGATGCTGACGTACAACAACCTCATCAAGGGGCTGAACCTCGGCATCGGTTCGACGATGTCGGTGCTCATCTTCATCGCCGTCGCGATCATCGCGTTCATCTTCATCAAGCTGTTCGGCACGGCTGCCCCTGGTAGCGACGACGGGGGGAAGCGCTGATGGCGGGCATCGGTGGGGCCGAGACGACGGCCAAGAAGACCCGGTGGGGCATCCTCAACGCGATCGTGGTCATCTACGCGCTGTTCCCGGTGCTGTGGATCGTGTCGCTGTCGTTCAAGTCCAAGGAAACCCTGGCGGACGGCAACTTCATCCCGCGCGACTGGACGTTCGACAACTACTCGAACATCTTCGCCACCACGGAGTTCGTGCGGGCGCTGGCGAACTCGATCGGCATCGCGCTGATCGCGACCGCCGTCGCCGTCGTGTTCGGCACGATGGCGGCGTACGCCATCGCCAGGCTCGACTTCCCCGGCAAGTCGCTGCTCGTCGGCGTCTCCCTGCTGATCGCGATGTTCCCGCAGGTGTCGCTGGTGTCCCCGCTGTTCGAGATCGAGCGCTCGCTCGGCCTCTTCGACACGTGGCCCGGCCTGATCCTGCCGTACATCACGTTCGCGCTGCCGCTGGCGATCTACACGCTGTCGGCGTTCTTCCGGGAGATCCCGTGGGAACTGGAGAAGGCCGCCAAGATGGACGGCGCCACCCCGGGGCAGGCCTTCCGCAGGGTCATCGCCCCGCTGGCCGCGCCCGGTGTGTTCACCACCGCCATCCTGGTGTTCATCTTCTGCTGGAACGACTTCCTGTTCGCGATCTCGCTGACCTCGACCGAGAAGTCGAGGACGGTCCCCGTCGCGCTGTCGTTCTTCACCGGCAGCTCCCAGTTCGAGGACCCGACCGGCTCGATCGCCGCGGCCGCCGTGGTGATCACGATCCCGATCATCCTGTTCGTTCTGTTCTTCCAGCGCCGAATCGTCGCGGGGCTGACCTCCGGCGCCGTCAAGGGGTGAGTTGCACATGGCCGAAATCGTTCTGGACAAGGTGACCAAGAAGTACCCGGACGGTGCCCTGGCCGTCCAGGAGGTGGACATCGAGATCGCCGACGGCGAGTTCATCATCCTGGTCGGCCCGTCCGGCTGCGGGAAGTCCACCACCCTCAACATGATCGCCGGGCTGGAGGACATCACCACCGGCGAGCTGCGCATCGGCGGCGAGCGCGTCAACGAGCGCGCGCCGAAGGACCGGGACATCGCGATGGTGTTCCAGTCCTACGCCCTGTACCCGCACATGACCGTGCGGGAGAACATGGCGTTCCCGCTGCGACTGGCCAAGGTGGACGACGCGACCGTCGAGAAGAAGGTGAACGACGCCGCGGAGATCCTCGACCTCGGCCAGCACCTCGACCGCAAGCCGTCCAACCTCTCCGGTGGTCAGCGGCAGCGCGTCGCGATGGGCCGGGCGATCGTCCGCAGCCCCAAGGCGTTCCTCATGGACGAGCCGCTGTCCAACCTGGACGCGAAGCTGCGCGTCCAGATGCGGACCTCGGTGTCGCGGTTGCAGAAGCAGCTCGGCACGACCATGGTCTACGTGACGCACGACCAGACCGAGGCGATGACGCTCGGCGACCGCGTGGTGGTCATGCGGGGCGGCGCGGTGCAGCAGATCGGCGCCCCGCAGTACCTCTACGACCACCCGGCCAACCTGTTCGTCGCCGGGTTCATCGGCTCGCCGTCGATGAACTTCGTCCCGGCCGGGCTGGAGGACGGCGTGCTGCGCTCGCCGCTGGGCGACGTGCCGCTCAGCGACCGCGTCCGCCGCATGGCCGAGGCCGCCGACGCGCCCCGCGAGGTGATCGTCGGCATCCGCCCCGAGCACTTCGAGGACTCGCGGCTCGTCGAGGAGCACCAGCGCGGCGGCGGGCACACGTTCACCAGCAACGTCGACGTGCTGGAGTCCATGGGCTCGGACAAGTTCGCCTACTTCACCCTCTCCGGTGAGCAGGCGACGTCCGCCGAGCTGGCCGAGCTGGCCGCCGACTCGGGCACGGCCGACGCGGGGAGCAGCGCGGGCGTCCCGCTCGTCACCCGCATCTCCGCGGCCTCCGGGGCCAAGGAGGGCGAGCAGGCGGAGATCTGGTTCAACGCCGACAAGGTGCAGCTCTTCGACCCGGCCACCGGCCGGAACCTCACGTTTTCCGAGGACTAGTCCGAATTAGTTGTCGAAACAAGGAAAGCGGGTCACTCACGAGTGGCCCGCTTTCTCTTTGGTGAACTCTGCGTCACGGTCGGTTACTGACTAGTCGCCTTCACTAGCCCGGACGAAGATCCCACGGCCATTCAGCGCAGCCCGACGACTTCTCGTCGAAACCAGAGCGGGACACCTTCGGAACCGGCTCACGCTGGTCGAAGGCGGAAACATCCCGGCTGGGTTTTCGTCGGGGAACCGGGACGAGAGTTGGGCGCGCTATGGGGATTCTTGACGGAAAAGTAGTGGTCATCACGGGGGCCGGCCGAGGTCTGGGTGAGGCCTACGCGATGCACGCGGCTCTGGCCGGTGCCTCCGTGGTGGTCAACGACAACGACGGTGACCTGGCCGAACAGGTCGCGAAGCACATCAGGGACCACGGCGGCACGGCGGTGGCCAGCACGCACACCGTCGCCGATCCGAGCGAGGCCGAGAAGATCGTGGGTCTCGCCCTTTCGGAATTCGGCAGGCTCGACGGTCTGGTGAACAACGCGGGGTTGAACTACGAGACCCACCCGTGGGAGGACGACCCCGAGACGATCCGCCAGGTCGTCGAGGTGAACCTCCTCGGGGTCATCTACACCGGCATGGCCGCCATGCGCGCCATGCGCGAACACGGCGGCGGCGGGTCGATCGTGAACATCTCCTCCGGCGCTTTCCTGGGCCAGCGGAAACTCGCCACCTATTCCGCGACCAAGGGCGCCGTGGCGTCCCTCAGCTCCTCGTGGGCACTGGACCTGGAGGGCGAGGGGATCCGCGTCAACGCGGTCTGCCCGGTCGCGCACACGAGGATGGTGTGGAAGTCCGAGCGGTCCCTGCGGGCGATCCCCGCCGACCGCCTGCCGGGCAAGGTCGCCCCGCTGGTGATGTTCCTGCTGTCGGAGGCCTCGGTCGGCATCACCGGGCAGATCATCCGCTGCAACGGCCGCCAGCTGCACCTGGTCGGGCACCCGTACTTCAAGCAGCCGATCCTGGAGAGCGACACCTGGGACACCGCGAGCGTCGAGCGGGCGTTCACCGGGGTCTTCCAGGCCCACCTGGAGCCGTTCGGGCTGGAGAAGCGCATGCCGCCGCGGCTGCGCGAGATCGTGGAGCCGTCGCAGACGGCGTGAGCCGAACGGGGTGCGCCGGACCGTTCGGCGCACCCACCCGACCAGCCCGGCGGGTCGGCGCGGGAGGGACCGCGACCGCCGTGCGGTCGGGCCTGGTGGCTTCGGTGCCGGGCTCCGGGACCGCTGGTCCACATCGGTCAGCGGGACGCGCCGCCGTCACCGTCGGTGAGCACGGCGGCCGGGCCGAGGTCCGGGTGGGCAGGTCGGACCACGGGTCCAGCCCGTCGTGCTCGGGCGGCCGGACACGCGCCCGGTGGCCGCGCTCCACGTCCGCAGGCTCGCAGTGGGATGAATTCGACGGGATTCGCGGCCGGCCACACGTTCGGGTGATCGCTTTTCTGTCGGTGCCCGGTGCCACCATCACTGCATGGGCGAGCGCACTCCGAAGGTGAGCGACTGGCGGCTGGTCGTGCAGTCGCGGCTGGACCGCGTCCGGGCCGACCTGGCGGCGCTGGGCCCTCCCGACCCGCTCGACCCGGAGGGCACGGTGTGGAGGGAGACGGCCGAGCGCGAGGCGGCCGTCGTGGAGGACATGCTGACCCGCAAGGAGTCGCGGTGGAAGGGCGTCGCGTCCTGGTGGTCCGGCTGGCACATCGAGCGGGCCTGGCGGTCGCTGCACGAGGCGGAGATCGCGACCGTCGCGGCGGAGAAGGGGTTGCTGGGGCGCATGCCGGGCCTGAGGGCGAGGGTGTCCGCCAACCTGGCGGAGGACGACCCGAGGCGGAGAGCCCTGGAGGAGCTGCGGCCCGGTGAGTTCACGCCCGCGATCGAGCGGGCGATCGTGGTGGACGCGCTGCGCGCCGCGTTCGACAACTCCGACTTCGCCCACGCCGGGTCGCGAGCCTTGCGCAACAAGCTGATCGCGGCGTCCGCGGTGCTGTTCCTGATCAACACCGTGCTGGGCGTCGTGGGGCTGGTGAAGCCGGGGCTGCTGCCGATGTGCGTCAGCTCCGAGCGGCTCCCGATGGTCTGCCCCGGAGGCCGGGCGTCGTCGGCGGCGGACGTGTGGCTGATCCAGCTGCTGGGCGCGTTCGGTGCCGTCCTCGCCGCCGTCGTGCTGCTGCTGCGCCGCAGACCGAGCCTCTCCCCGTACGTGATGATCGGCTACCAGGCCGCCATCAAGATCCTGCTCGGCTCCGCGCTCGCGGTGGTCGGCATCCTGGCGCTCGGCGCCGGCGTGACGACGGGGCTGATCGGGATCGCGTCGCAGGCCGCCCTGCTGCTGTGGGCGGTCATCCTCGGGTACTCGCAGCAGCTCGCGACGCGCCTGCTGGACAGCTACGCGGACAAGGTGATGGACCAGGCCAGACCGCTGCCCGCTACCGAGGCACCTCGGTAGTCGCGCGCAGGGCGTCGATCACGTCGTTGTCCCACCGGTGGTTGCGGATCAGCCGGTAGCGCTCGCCCGCCACCCACATGTAGGCCTCCGTCTCCGGTCGGGCGCCCACCATGTCGGCCTGCCGCAGCAGCTCGACCACCGGGCGGTACTCCTCGGCGTACCAGCGCCGCGCGACGGTCGCGCGGTCCAGGAACGCGCCCTCGTCCTGCATGAGGCGGAAGCCCCAGGCCTCGACGTGCTCGCCGAGCTTGGCGTAGTCCCACGAGTCGGCCAGCACGACCGAGGCGCGGGCCTCGCCGGTGAGGGGCACGCGCTCCAGGAACAGCCGCCGGTAGTCCTTGACGATGAGGTCGCCGCGGTGGCGGATGCCGTGCGCGTCGATCCGCGTGACGACCTCCGTCACGTAGGCGTCGATGACGTCCAGCCCCAGGGCGTGCGCGACGGACACCCGGTGGTGTCCGTCCACGATGAAGTGGAGGTCGCCGACGCGGTACACGTCGATCGGCGGCACGGACTCGCCCCGCCGCGCCGCCAGCGCCAGGCGCTGCCAGCGCTCCCGCACCCGCGCGGACGTGGGGCGGAAGCGGCGGTCGAAGTCGCGGGTGCGGTCGACGCTGCCGACGATCGAGTCCAGCCGGATCGTCTGCATGCCGACGCGGCGCTCGCTGACCCGGCCGAGGGCCTCCACGACCTCGTCGAACGGCAGCATGATGTTCACGTCGTCCGGCTCGCGGCGCAGCCAGGTCGAGAGCCGCGACAGCACCTGCTGCCGCCGCATCCTGGTGAAGTCGTTCTCCGCGTCGGCGACGGGGAACCCGGTGTCACGGCGCACCGCGCGCCTCCGAGGTGGTCGAGGGGATGTCCAGCACCTTGTAGCCCACGACGTTCACCACGCGGGTGTCGCCGAGGTGGCGATCGGGTTTCCGCTCGCCGTGGGGGTGGATGTGCCCGTGCAGCAGGAGCGGCGGCCGGAGCCTGCGGACGGTGGAGTGCAGGCACGCGAACCCGCGGTGCGGGGCGTCCTGCTCGTCGCCGCAGTCGCGCGGCGGGGAGTGGGTGAGCAGCACGTCGACGCCGCGGCCGTCGCGCAGCTTCCGCCAGCCCGCCTGGCGGACCATCCGGCGCGACCGCCTCGCCTGCTGGCGCTCGGTCCACTGGTTCGGGCCCTCGTTGTACCGGATCGACCCGCCCAGCCCGGCGATCCGCAGGCCCGCGACGTCGACGACCCGCTGGTCGGCGTTCGTGCCGCCGTCCGGGCCTGGCCAGCGCGACGGGATCCCGGCCCTGGTCCACAGCCCCCGCACGTTGGCGTAGCCGGTCAGGTCGGTGTCGTGGTTGCCCGGCACGAACACGCACGGCTTGTCCAGTGCCGACGAGAGGTGCTCCAGGTAGTCGAACGGCAGGTCGCCCGCGGCGACGATCAGGTCGACGTCGTGCTTGCGGACCTGGTCGGTCCAGAGCTGTTCGACCACTTCATCGGCCACGGCGAGAACCTTCGGCATCCCCCGAGGGTAGTTCGGATTCGGCGGAACTGACCTGTCGTGCGCGGCGTCGGATCCGCTAGCTTGCAGGTTCGACATCTATGCCGGGGGAGACGGACGTGGTGCAAAGCGGTGGGCTGTTCCAGGGCCTGTTCACCTTCGTGGTGCAGGCGGCGCGGGAGTTCTCCGAGTCGCGGGCGCACGGTCGGGAGGACGACCGGTACGTGGTCGGCGGGACGCACTGGGACGGGTTCAGCCACAAGGCCCTGTTCAAGATGGTCTGGGAGAACGCCGACCCGGTCAACGTGGAACGGCTGGCCGACACGTGGACCCGGCAGGGCGAGAGCATCGCGAACCGCTCCGAGGAGCTCCAGCGCTCGCTCGACAAGCTCATGCGCTTCTGGTCGGGCAGCGCCGCCGACCAGGCCGCGGCGACGGTGAAGAGCAACGTCTCCTGGCTGAACGACCTCGGTGAGACCGCGGCGAGGATGGCGGGCCCGATCGACAGCGCGGCGGGCGCACTGCGCTCCGCCCAGCAGCAGATGCCCGCTCCCCCCGGTGGCTTCAGCTGGTCGGCGCTCGGCGGCGGCGCGGCGGCGGGCTTCGCGGTCGGCGGCCCGATCGGCGCGGGCATCGGCGCCATGATCGGCGGCATCGGCTCGGTGTTCGGCGGGGCCAGCAAGAAGCGGAAGCTGAAGCGGCGGGCCGTGCAGACGATGCAGCGGTTCGAGAACGCGGCGATGGACGTCGACGGCACCACCCCCGCGTTCACGGGGCCCGCGACGGGTCCCGGTGGCGGCGCGGGCGGGCTCCCGCCCGGTGGCGGCAGCGGCGGTGTCGGCACGCTCCCCGGTGACCACCAGCCCCTGCCCGGTGGTGGCGGCGGTCCGTCCGGTGGCGACACCGGCACGTCCGGCGGCAGGGGCACCACGATCCCGAGCTTCGCGGGCGGTGGCCACGACCCGCGCTGGGCGGCGTTGACCGGTGGTCCGAACGCGCTGGGCGCGGACGCCCTCGGTCGGGGCGCGGGCGCCGGTGGTCTCGCGGGTGCGGGCAAGTTCGGCTTCGGCGGTCCGTTCGGCGGCCCCGGTGGCCTGCTGGGCGCGCTGCCGCCCGGCCGTGGCGCGGGCGGCGTCGGAGCCGGGGCGCGGGACATGCTGCGCGGCGGCAACCGGTTCGGCGCGGGCGGACGGCTCGGCGGGGGCGTCGGCATGGCCGGTGGTCCGCTGGCGGGCCGAGGCCAGGGCGACGAGGACCGCGAGTACGACCGGCGCTTCCCGCTGGAGGAAGACCTGTTCAGCAGCGACCAGAAAGCCGCACCGCCGGTCATCGGCCTGTAGAACCCGTGGAGGAGCAAGGATCGTGTACACCCAGGAATCGAGTTCCGCGGGCGGCTGGCAGGTCGAGCCGGATCAGGTCAAGGAGTTCGCCCTCGCCGTCGCGGAGGTGCGCGCCCACTTCGAGGCGATGCGCCGCGACGCCGAGGAGCTGATGCACCCGGCCAACAGCCCGCACATGGGCACGAGCCCGGTCGGCAGCGCCCTGTCGGACAAGTTCACCGACCGGCTCGCCGGTGCGGACGGCCTGCTCGACCAGCTCGGCGTCGCGCTCACGCGGATGGACGAGTTCGTGGACAGCGCCGAGCAGACCGTCGCCCGCTACCGCGCCGACGACGCCAACGCCGCTCACTCGCTGCGCACGACGTGAGCGAGCTGCACCCCTACGAGGTCGACCTCCTCTGCACGTACGCCGAGGTCGAGCCGCCGTTCCCGCTGGAGGTCCCGTCCAGCGGCACGACCGAGCTGGAGCGGTCGGTCGTGTTCCAGGCCGCGCAGCAGACCCTCGAAGCCCGCGGCCTGGCGAACGAGGGCGGCCCGCTCGGGGCCGCCGAGGAGTTCGTGCGGCTGCTGCGCGACCGCGGTGGCGCGCTGGACGTCGTCGTCGTGGACGACAAGACGACGACCCGCGCCGTCGCCATGGTCGACGGGCACACGGCGCTGCTGGCCGTGCAGCGCTCCGACGAGGAGGACGAGGTCGTCCGGCTGCGGTCGATGCCGATCGACCGCGCGGTGGACGCGCTCGTCCGGCTCGTCCCGGACGTGGAGCAGGCGGGGTCGAGCCCGATCAGCGTGCCGCTGCGGGCGCTGCGGGCCGCCGAGTCCGAGATGGCGAGGCGGATCGAGGACGGCGAGGAGTTCCGCGAGTCCGAGCTGCCGGACCTGCTGGAGCACAACGGCGTCGACGAGCGCGTGCTGCGCCGGATGATCGCGCACCTGCAACCCGTGCTCGGCCAGGGCCAGCTCGGCGCCAGCAGGCCGAACGGGCTGCACGGCGAGGACCGCGAGGACGTCCGGTTCGGCGCCGAGCTGTCCTGGCTGGACACCCCGCGCGGGCGCTACCGGGTGTCGCAGGACGGCGAGTGGGTCAGCGCGAACCCGTTGTCCCGCGAGGACCTGCGCAACGCTGTGCGACGACTGCTGGCGCCGTTGCGCCGGGACGGGTGAAATAGCGTGTTCCGGCCGTCGGAGCGCGGTGAACGGGGTTAGCGTCTGGTGGTGCTCGCCCAGCTTTTCACCGACGCGGCCAAGAGCTGCGAGGGGTCAAGTCCCCTCACCGAGTCCCTGCTCCTGAGCGCCGCGGCCGACCACGGAGCTGGCGGCGTGACCACCCGCGTGATGGCGGGCCACGAGTGCGACCGCAGGGGCACGGTGCCCGGCCTGCGGTTCGCGGCGGCCCTGCACCGGCTCGTCCTGGAGGGTCGGGCTCCCGGCCTGGCCGAGCACTACCCGACCGTCGGCGGCAGCCCGCGCCTGGAGACGCTGTGGGAGGCCGCGCTCCCGGTGCTGCACGAGCACACCGACGAGCTGAGGGCCCGCATCGGCGCGACGGTCGTGCAGACCAACGAGCCCGGCCGCAGCGCGCCGCTGTTCGGCGGCCTCCAGGTCGCCGCGCACGCCGCGGCGCTCGCGGCGGGCCGGTCGACGCCGTTCGCCGTGCGCCTGCTGGAGATCGGCGCCAGCGCGGGCCTCAACCTGCACCCGGACCGCATCGCCTACCGGCTCGGCGCCGACGAGGTCGTCGGCGACCGGGACAGCCCGTTCGAGCTCGACGCGCGGTGGACGGGGCGGCCCGCCGTCGACCTGTCGCGGCCGCTGCGGATCGTCGAGCGGGAGGGCTGCGACCTCAACCCGATCGACGTGTCCACAGAGGACGGCAGGTTGGCGCTGTCGTCGTTCGTGTGGGCCGACCAGCTCGACCGCTGGGAGCGGTTGCAGACCGCGCTGGCGCTCGCCGCGGTCGCCCCGGCGCCCGTGCGGCGGACGACCGGTCCGCAGTGGCTCGCGGACCGGCTCGCCGACAGCGCGCCGGACGTGCTGACCGTGGTCTGGCACTCCGTGGTGTGGCAGTACGTCTCGTCGGCCGACAGGGCCGAGGGCCGCGCGATCCTGGCTGACGCCGTCGCGCGCGCGACCCCCGGAGCCCCGCTGGCGCTGCTGGTGTTCGAGCCCCGACGCACGCACACCGGCTACGAGTTCCACCTGCTGCTGAAGACCTGGCCCGCGGGGGTCTCGCTGCGACTGGGCAGCGGCAGCGGGCACGGCATCCCGTTCACGTGGGACCAGCAGGCGTGGGACTAGGAGCGTTCCGGACGGAGATCAGGGCTGCTGCGCGATGATCGTGGTGATCATCGTGAGCCAGGCCATGAGGAAGGCGAGCACCCAGAAGCGGGGGTTCGAGAGGATTCTGGTCATGGTGGGGACATCCCGTCGGGTCGGGTGGGGACTGGGGGGCTAGAGCCAGCGGTTCCGACGAAATATTCGGTAGAGGATCAGGCACGCCACGATGACCGCGGAGACCACCAGCGGGTAGCCGTACTTCCACTTGAGTTCGGGCATGTTCTCGAAGTTCATCCCGTAGACGCCGACCACCATCGTCGGCACCGAGATGATCGCGACCCACGCGGAGATCTTCCGCATGTCCGAGTTCTGCTGGAGGGTGATCTTCGCCAGCGTCGCGTCGACGAGCGTGGTGAGCAGCTCGTCGAAGTTGGTGACCCGCTCCGACACCTCGATGAGGTGGTCGTCCACGTCGCGGAAGTACGAGCGCACCTGCTCCGGGATCAGCGGCGTGTAGCCCTCAGCCAAGCGCCGCAACGGGATCGCGAGCGGCATGACCGCGCGCCGCAGCTCCAGCACCTCGCGCTTCATGAGGTAGATCTGGTCCGCGCTGACCCGGCTGCGCGGCGCGAACACCATCGCCTCCATCTGGTCGATGTCGTCCTCGATCCGGGACGTCACGTCGAGGTAGTTGTCCACGACGTGGTCCGAGATCGAGTACAGCACCGCGGCCGGGCCCACCCGCAGCTTCTCCGCGTCGCACTCCAGGTCGTGCCGGACGGCGCTGAGGCCCGAGTGGTTGCCGTGCCGCACCGTGACGACGAAGTCGCGCCCGAGGAACACCATGATCTCGCCGCTCTCGACGATCTCGTTCGCGGTGTCCGGCGACGCGTTCTGCACGTACTTCACGGTCTTGAGCACCATGAACAGCGTGTTGTCGTAGCGCTCCAGCTTCGGCCGCTGGTGCGCGTGCACCGCGTCCTCGACGGCCAGCTCGTGCAGCCCGAACGTCTCGGCGACGCCCTGGATCTGCTCCTCGTCCGGCTCGTGCAGACCGATCCACACGAAGCCGTCGCCGCGCTCGCGGACCTCCTCCACCGCCGCCGTGTGCGTCCAGCGGCCGGGCAGGCGCTTCCCGTCGACGTAGACCGCGCAGTCCACGACGTAGGCCGACAGCGGCACGGGGACGGGGACGGCCCGCGGGGCGGCGCGGCGGGGCGCGCGGCCTCTCAGGCCGCCCAGCGAAGGCAGGTTGCGCATTGGTCCTCCAGGCACACGTCGTGAACTCGCTGACGACGCGCCGGAGCCTCGCTGACTTGCTGGGAGAGGGGCTCCGACACCGGAGCGTCCCGACCGGTACCGCAGGGGCCGACCGCTAGAGGTGGACCCAACCGGAGGGGACGCGGGTGGTACTCGCAGGATGGGGGTCCTTGTTCATGGGTGCGTCCTCACCTCCTCGGGTCGACGGCCACGAGCGGTGGATTCGCTCACAGACCAGTTGCCGAGGGTACTCCCTTGGTGTTTCTACTGTCTCCCCGGTCGGATTCCCGGTCCGCCCGACCGGTGGGGTTCGGATCACACACCACTGGAGGCGTGCGGTGCAGTTCGGTCGTTACTACGAGGAGTTCGAGGTCGGCGCCGTCTACAAGCACTGGCCTGGCAAGACCGTGACGGAGTACGACGACCACCTGTTCTGCCTGCTCACGATGAACCACCACCCGCTGCACATGGACGCGCACTACGCGTCGGAGACGACCGACTTCGGCAAGAACGTCGTCGTCGGCAACTACGTGTACTCGCTGCTGCTGGGCATGTCCGTGCCGGACGTCTCGGGGAAGGCGATCGCGAACCTGGAGGTCGAGTCCCTCAAGCACATCAAGCCGACCTTCCACGGCGACACCATCTACGGTGAGACCGAGGTGCTCGACAAGACCCCGTCGAAGTCGAAGGACGACCGGGGCATCGTGCACGTGGAGACCCGCGGGTACAAGCAGGACGGCACGGTCGTCTGCGTGTTCCGGCGCAAGGTCATGGTGCCGAAGGAGTCCTACGGCGCGAGCCGCGGTGGCGAGCAGCCGGGTAGGCCTGAACCGAAGGAGTGACGTGACCTCTCTGGACCTGGTGCGGAGCAAGCTGCGGCGGTTCGCGGAGGTGGAGGCCGCGGGGGTCTCGCCGCTGTACGAGCACCTCGCGCTGAAGGCCGCCGACGATCCGGAGGTCGCCGGTCTGCTGGCCGCCGCGCCGGAGGGGTTCGGGCACCCGACGCTCCTCCTCGCGGCGGCCCACCGGCTGCTCCAGGCCGAACCGTTCCACGAGCTGTCGAACTACTACCCGTCGCTGGGCGGCACGTACGGCGCCGACGAGCGCACGTGGCCGCTGTTCCGCGACTTCGTCCTCCAGCGCGCGGAGAAGGTGCGCGCGCTCGTCACGACCCGGACCACGCAGACCAACGAGGTCCGCCGGGCCGCGCTGCTGTTCCCGGCCGTCGCCGCGGTGGCGAAGCAGGCGGGGTCGCCGCTGGGGCTGCTGGAGGTCGGCACGAGCGCGGGCCTGCTGCTCGGGCTCGACCAGTACGGCTACCGGTACCAGACCCTCCAGGCCGGGCAGCTCGTCAGCGGCCCGCCGAAGGCCCTGCTCGGGCTGCACTGCGCGCTGGAGGTCGCTCCCGGCGTCGAGCTGCCGAAGCTGCCCAAGACGGTCAAGGTGGCCGCGAAGGTCGGTCTGGACCTCGCCCCCGTCGACCTGACCGACGAGGACGCCTACGCGTGGCTGGAGGCCTGCATCTGGGCCGACCAGCCCGAGCGGCTGCGGTACTTCGGCGTGGCCGCCACCGTGCAGCGCAAGGCGCCACCGGTGTTCGTCGAGGGCGACGCCGTCGACGACCTGGCGAGGGCCGCCGCGCTCGTGCCCGCCGAGCTGCCGCTCGTGGTGATCACCAGCACCCTGATGCCGTACCTGCCCGAGGGGAGGCGCGCGGAGTTCGTGGCCGCGCTCGGCGACCTCGGCCGCCCGGTGTGGTGGATCAGCCACGAGGCCTACGGCGCGGGCCTCGCGCACGTGCTGCCGGGCCGCGACGACCTGCGGCCGGGGGACCGCGAACCGGCGTTCGGCGTGCTCGGCACGGCGCACTGGGACGGCACCGGCGCGCCGCCCGTCGCGCGGGCGCTGGCGAAGACGGGGCTGCACGGCCAGCGGCTCGTCTGGCTGGCGTGATGCGTTCCCACATCGTGGGAGTGAACCGAACCCGATCGGGCGAAGCCGCTCAGCTCCGCGGCAGCTGTCCCCACTCGTCAAGAGCGGTGTAGAGGCCCTCGGTGAGTAGATCGGCCTCCCGAAGTGTGGTCAAGATCGCAGTGGAGCACCAGCGTGCATCCGATGCGTCGTCCCCCGCTAGGAGCACACCCGATTCGACCTGGCAGAGGTAGTCGTGGATCTCGTAGGCGCCGCCTGCGGCCGGACGGGTGACGGTGCCGACCCACCGGTCGACGGTGACGGAGAGTCCCGTCTCCTCGGCCAGTTCGCGCCTCACGGCCTCGTCATCGGCCTCTCCGGGCTCCACTCGGCCGCCGGGGATCGACCACAGTCCCTCACCTGGTGGATTGAGCCGTCGCACAAGTAGTAGTCGCCCGTCGGTGTCGAACACGATCCCACCAACGCACCGGATGCTCGGTCCAACGCTCCGCGTCACGGTTACCGAACGTAGTCGTACCGGATCGGTGGTGCACCGCACTGACCCATGTGCGGTACAAATCCTCCAACGTGCCGCGGAGTGCGGTACAACGGTTTTCATCTGGCGCCAACAGGGTGCGGGTAGCGGACGGGGTTGATCATTGTGAATCTGAAGAAGATTCTCACCTTCGCAGGGGTCGGCTTGCTGCTGTTCTTCCTCATCGCCGAGCCACAGCAAGCGGCTCAGCTGGTGCAGAACATCCTGGCCACGCTCCGGGGAGCAGCTGAGGCGCTGATCACTTTCGTGAAACAATTGTTCTGAGTCGCCCGGCTCCCTCCGACGGCGAGAGGCGGTAGGCCGTGTTCGCTCCGAGAGACCCCGACGAGTACCTGCTCGGTACCGAGCGTCGGGTCATCAGGGTGCGCAGGCACTGGAGCAGCTTGCTGTGGGACATCCTCGAAGCGGCGGCTCTGCTCGCCGGCGCGATGATGATCTCCTACCTGCTGCCCGACAACGCGGGGATCGTCCAGAACGTGCTCTGGTACGCCGCGCTGTTCGTGCTGCTCCGGCTGGCCTACTTCGTCATGGAGTGGTGGGTCGAGCGGATCGTGGTGACCGACAAGCGGTTCATGATCTCCTCCGGGGTCTTCGAGACCAAGGTGGCGATGATGCCGATCACCAAGGTCACCGACCTCACCTACGAGCGGACGGTGCTGGGCCGGATGTTCGGCTACGGCACCCTGGTCGTGGAGTCGGCGGGGCAGATCCAGGCGTTGAACCGGATCGAGTTCCTGCCGAACCCCGAGCAGGTGTACGACGCCATCTCGGAACTGACCTTCGGCGACAAGAAGGCCCAGGCCGACCGCTTCTCGATGATCAAGGCTCAACGGGTCGCGCGAGGCAAGAAGATGGTGCCGTAGGAGCGGTGGTCGAGGCCGTCGGCCACACTGCACGGGTGCGCATCGACCTGCACGCCCATTCAAGTCAGTCCGACGGCACCGACACGCCCGCGGAACTGGTGGCCGCCGCGGCGGCCACCGGGCTCCACGCGGTCGCGATCACCGACCACGACACGTCAGCGGGGTGGCAGGAAGCCGCCGCCGCGCTGCCGCCCGGTCTGCGGCTCGTCCGCGGTGCCGAGCTGTCGTGCGCCTCGATGGACGGCCTGGGGCGGCTGATCACAGTCCACCTGCTGGCCTACCTCTACGACCCCACCTCGGTGGCGATCATCGAGGAGCAGCTCAGGCTGAGGTCCGAGCGCAGACACCGGGTCCGCGTGATGGCGGCCCGCATGGTCGAGGACGGCTTCCCCATCGACCCCGACGAACTCATGGCCGCGCTGCCGGAGGACGCTCCGGCGGGCAGGCCCCACCTGGCGATGGCGCTGATGCGCGCGGGCGTGGTCGAGAGCGTCAACGAGGCGTTCGCCAAGTACCTCACCGGCGGCCGGTACTACGTGCCGAAGACCGACACACCCGTCGAGCGGGCGATCGAGATGATCACCGACGCGGGCGGCGTGACGGTCCTGGCCCACCCGTTCGCCGTGTCGCGCGGTCCGATCGTGACCGACCAGGTCGTGGCGGACCTGGCGGGCAAGGGGCTGACGGGGGTCGAGGTGGACCACCCGGACCACGACACCGCGACCCGCGACCGGCTCCGCTCGCTCGCGGGCGACCTGGGCCTGCTGGTGACCGGGTCCAGCGACTACCACGGGACCAACAAGACCGTCCGGCTGGGCGCGGAGACCACCGCGCCGGAGATGCTGGACGCCCTGGCCGACCGCGCGACGGGCAGCAAGGTCCTCGTCGGCTAGGCGCGGGTGGAGCCGGGCCGGGGTTCGGGTCGAGCGCCCGGCCACGGTGCGTGAGCGGTACCAGGGTCTTCCGGGTGATCACCCGGTCGGCCGTGCCTCCGGGCCCGACCGTCACCGCAGCGACGCGAGCGCCTCGTCCGTCCGGGCGACGAACGCCGTGGTGTCCGTGATGACGATCGGGCGCTCGATGAGGACCGGGTTCGCCGCCAGCACCTCCAGCCAGGCGTCGCGGTCACGGGCGAGCGTCGCCAGCCCGAGCTCCTTGGCGCGGGCCTCGCCGAGCCGGGTGATGTCCCACGGCTCGGCGCCCATCTTGTCCAGCACGGCCGCGATTTCGACGGCCGTCGGGGCGTCGTCGAGGTAGCGGCGCTCGACGTGGTCGATGGTCGCGGCGTCCAGCGCCTGCTTGGCGGCGCGGGACTTCGAGCAGCGCGGGTTGTGCCAGATCTCCATGTCGACATCCTGCCGGTGGGTGCTCGTGGCGGCACTGTCGGTGTCCTTGCGTAGCCTTGGCCGGGTGCAGGAGCAGCTCGGGTTCGATTTCGGAAGCTTGCCGCGCAAGCTCGTTCGGGTGACGCCGTCGAAGCTGGCCAACTGGGCGGACTGCCCACGCCGGTACCGCATGGCGTACCTGGACAGGCCCACGCCACCGCGCGGCGGAGCGTGGGCGCACAACACGTTGGGCGCGGTGGTGCACAACGCGTTGAAGGCCCTGTTCGACCTGCCCGCCGCCAAGCGCACCCCGGACCAGGCCGTGGCGCTGGTGCACCGGCAGTGGAAGGACGACGGCTTCCGCGACGCCCAGCAGGCGGCGGTCTACCGCGAGCGCGCGGACGGCTGGGTGCGCGACTACGTGAGCGAGCTGGACACGACCATCGAGCCCGTCGGGATCGAGCGCTGGGTCTCCACCTCGACGTCGAAGATCGTCGCCGAGGGCCGGGTGGACCGCATCGACCTGCGCGACGGCGAACTCGTCATCGTCGACTACAAGACCGGTAGGCACGCGTTGACGGTCGACGACGCCCGTGGTTCGTTGGCCTTGGCGCTCTACGCGCTCGCCGCGCGGCGGACGCTCCGCAAGCCCTGCCACCGCGTCGAACTGCACCACCTGCCGACCGGGACCGTCTCGGCGTGGGACCACACCGACGAGAGCCTGGGCAGGCACGTGTCGCGGGCGGAGGAAGCCGCTGACGAGCTGAGCCTGGCAGCCGATACCTTGGCCGCCGGCGGAGACCCGGAAATCCTGTTCCCGCCGCGCACCGGCAGGCAGTGCACCTGGTGCGACTTCCGGCGCAGCTGCCCGGAAGGCCAGCAGGCCGCACCCTCGCTGGACCCGTGGGCCATGCTCGCACCCTGAGGAGGCTTCATGAGCGAACCGATCACGGTTGAACTCCACACACCCGAAGCGAGACCGCGCCGCGAACGACTCGTCGCGCGCGCCTGGCGCGGCATCAGCGGGGCGTTCGCGGTGGGTCTGGTGCTGCTGGCCGTGGCGACGGTGGCGGTGCAGTGGTACGCGGGAGGCCGAAACCTGCCGGGCCTCGGGTGGGGAGTGGTGATCGGCCACTGGGTGGTGGCGGCACTGGCCGTCGTCTGCCAGATCTTCGCGGACAGACGCCGAGGCTGGACAGCGGCCCTGTTCTCACTCGGAGTGCTGCTGGTGGGCTTCACGGGCTTGTGGATCTACTGGTGGGCCTGAGGCCTCACCGACCGCAGTCGCTGCCGGCGCATGACCAGAGGGGCCAACGGGACCGGCACACCCGAGGCGAGGGCGAAGCCCGACCCGCAGCCCGACACCGCACAGGCGTGGACCACCAGGGCGGGACTCCCACCGAGCCCACGACGAGGCACGGCAACGGAGCCGAGGCACCTTCACGGCGGGACTCTCAACCCGCCCAAACCCGAAGCACGGCAACGCAACTGGGCCACCTCCAGTCACGGCGACGAAGCCGAGCGACCTTCAGCCCGGCAATGGAGCCGAGGCACCTCCAAACACGGCAACGCAACTGGGCCACCTTTTCAAGCTCGGCGACGGAGCCGAGGCACCTCCAAACACGACAACGCAACCGGGCCACCTTTTCAAGGCATCCCCTGCCAACCAGCCCCACCACCCAACCCGGAGCCTCAAACCTCCCACCCTCCACCGCCCCGGTCGACAAGCGACCTCACGGTTTCCGGAGTTTGTCAAGGCATCTTTCCCGCCTTGACAAACTCCGGAAACCGTACGAGACAATCGCGCGAGCGGGGTGGTGGAAGGGAACGACCCAGACCCCCTCGATCGAACTTGCCAACAGAAGCGGCGGCCTGCCCGATCAACTCCACCTACCGTCGCGAACCACCTACCGTCGCGAACCACGTCACGACGCGAAGCACGTCACGACGTGAGCCACGCACGCCAGGTGGGCAGCAGGGTGGTCAGCAGGGCTTCCGGCGTTTCCGTGTTCGGTGAGTGGATCGCCCCCGGTAGTACCGCGAAGTCCGCGTCCAGGCGTTCTGCCATGTCTCGTTGGCCCGCCGGTGACCAGGCATCGTCCGCCTCCCCGCACACGACCAGGCAGGGGACCTGCGCCGTGCGCAGGGTGCGGGCCAGTTTCGCCACCAGGTCCGGCTCCGTGCGGATCGCCGCCCCCATGCCCAGCAGACTCTGCGGAGCCGATTTCAGGAAGCGGTCTCGCAGGAGCGCACGGAGCCGCTCCGGCGGGTTCTGCCATTTCGGGCTTCGCGAGGAACTCTGCTCCGCGATCTTCTGCGCCGCTTCCACGCCCAATTCCCGCATGATGATCTCGCTGTGGTCCAGGGCGGTTCGGCGTTCACCCGAGGGGAGTTCACCGGCACCGGAGGACATCAGGGTCAGACCGGCGATCGGGGCGCCCGCGAACACCGCGCCGCGTGCCACCAGTCCGCCGAAGGAATGACCGAGCAGGAGGACCCGACGGCCCTCGGCCGCCAGTTTCGCCGCCAGTTCCGCCAGTGCTTCTCCCAGCACCGACGGCCGGTAGTCGGCTTCCGCCGTCGGGCCCGCTGATTCGTACTGGCCCGGCAGGTCGATCGCCACGACGTCCAGACCGGAGTCCGACAGCGGGTCGACCAGCGGGGCGAAGTCCTCCTTGGAACCGGTGAAGCCCGGTACGAGCAGGGCCGTGGCACCCAGGTCGGTGCCTACCGGGGTGGCGCGCAAGGCCGCCACCGGACCGTAGCGGCCCGGCAGGTCGACCCTGCTGGCGCGGTGGGGGCTGATCTGCGAGTACACGGCTTCAGTCTGCCGCAACGGGGCTGGTTCGGTCTGGTGAACCGCGACCGTCAGCGCAGGGCCACCAGGGTGCCGCCGCGTTGCTCCAGGACCACCGGGCCGATCGTGCTGGACTGGATGCTGCCCTCGTAGCCCTTGCGGTTCACCGGGACCGTGCCGATCTCGGTGCCGGTCAGCTGGTCGAGCACCTTGAGGCCGTCCTCGACGGGGATCAGGACCTGGCCCGCCAGGGTGCTGCCCGCGCCGATCGTGTCCTGCGCGGTCCACTTCGGACCGAGGTCTTCCAGCGACAGGGCGATCGTGCGGGACCCGGTGAACCAGTAGACGTTCGCCGTGCTGACGGTGATCGGCACGACGCCGCCGGGCGCGTCGCCCGCGAGGTCGGATTCGGGCAGGTCCAGCGGGTACTCGTTGACCAGGCCGCCGGTGTCGGCGTCGAACACGGACAGCTTGGCGGGGGTGCCGGGCGTGGCGACGGCGACGCGGTTGGTCGTCACGGCGACGACGCGGGCGCCCTTGGTGCCGAGCACGACGCTGCTGATGACCTCGGGGGAGTCCGACTTCTCCGGGTTGGGCTTCAGCACGGTGAGGCGGTCCGACGGGTCGTTCGCGTAGCAGCGCTCGATCATCGCGATCTTGCCGGTCGTGACGGCGAAGGAGCTGTACTCGCAGCCGGTGCGGGGCTGCTTGTTCGGGTTCACGATGGCCCGCAGCTTGCCGTACTCCAGGGAGCGGACCAGGTCGTCCTTGCGGTAGACCTCGACGTACTCCTTGCCGGTGGTCAGGACGTGCGAGCCCTCGGTGAGCAGGCGCGAACCCAGCTCGGCGTCACCGTTGCGCTGGGGGCCGCGAGCGCCGCTCACGGGGTCCAGCGAGGTGATCTCGGAGCAGCCGGTGCCCTTGCTGTAGGACACCAGCGCCTTGTCCCAGGCCGCGGTGATCGTGCACAGCGGCAGGTCGCGGCGGTAGCGCCAGCGGACGTCGCCGCTCAGCGGGTCGCGGCCGACGACCTCGCCACCGTCGCCGGTCACGACGACGCTGCCGATCCACGTCGGCGCCTGGGTGCCGCCGCTGGGCGCCCGCCAGATCTCGGCGAGCGACGGCGGCAGCTTGTCGGCCACCGGCAGTTCGGGCGCGGGCGCGGAGGTCGTCTCGGACGTCGTCGCCCGCGCGTCGCTGAACAGGTACACGAGCGACCCCGTCACCAGGACGACCACCGCCAGCAGCGCGGCGGCGATGAAGTCCCCGCGCGTGCGGAACGACCGCTCGGGCAGGTCCGGAGGGGGCTCCGGGGTGTCCGCCGAGGGCGCGACCAGCACGTCCTCGGGCGGAGGTGTAGCCCCGTTCGACTCGGGAGCCAGGAGTGCGGAATCCTCGACCTGCTCCGACTGTCCCACTGCCTGGCTCCCGATCGTTCGTTCGTGCACCGCTCGCGTCAGGTGTCAGTCTGCCGAGGACACGGCGTCGTTCGCAGCCGCCTCCGGGTTTCCGCCCGACTCGCCGCCCGCGCGCCGCCGCCTGCGGCGCCTCGCGGGACGCTCGCCGTTCTCGCCCGGCGCGCTCTCCGCCACTGCCTCGGGGGCCTGAGCTGCGGTTTCGCCCGTGACCGGTGCGCCGCCGCGGCTGCGCCGCCTGCGGGGACGGCGCTGGCCGTCCTCCTCACCCGGTTCGGCGGTCTTCGTCGCGGGGGTGCTCGACGTGCTCGCCTGCTGCTCGGTGCCCGCGGACGAACCGCCGGAGCGCGTCGTGCGGCTGCGGCTCCGCTTGCGCGCGCCGCCCTTCTTGTCGCCCTTGAGGTCTTCCTCGGGCTCCGAGTCCAGACCGGTGCGGGTCCGCTGGCCCAGCGGCAGCCTGCCCGTCGAACTCGGCGGGATGTCCAGGTCCGTGAACAGGTGGTCCGACGTCGAGTACGTCTCCACCGGCTCCGGCTTGCCGAGGTTCAGCGCGTCGCTGATCGACTTCCAGCGCGGCTCCTCGTCCCAGTCGACGAACGTGACCGCGACGCCCGTGCGGCCCGCGCGACCCGTGCGGCCGATGCGGTGCACGTAGGTCTTCTCGTCCTCGGGGCACTGGTAGTTGACGACGTGCGTCACGCCCGCCACGTCGATGCCGCGCGCGGCGACGTCCGTCGCGACCAGCACGTCCACCTTGCCCGCGCGGAACGCGCGCAGCGCCTGCTCACGGGCGCCCTGACCGAGGTCGCCGTGCACCGCCGCCGCGGCGAAACCGCGCTCGGCGAGGTCGTCGGAGATCTTCTGCGCGGTCCGCTTGGTGCGCGTGAAGATCATCGAGAGGCCGCGGTCCTTCGCCTGGAGCAGGCGGGCCAGCAGCTCCACCTTGTCCAGCGCGTGCGCGCGGTAGACGAACTGCTCCGTGCGCTCGTGGATCGCGCTGGCGTCGTTCTCCTCGGCCCTGATGTGCGTGGGCTGGGTGAGGAACGTGCGCGCGAGCGTGATGATCGGGCCCGGCATGGTCGCCGAGAACAGCATCGTCTGGCGCTCGTCCGGGACCATGCGCAGCACGCGCTCGATGTCGGGCAGGAAGCCCAGGTCGAGCATCTCGTCCGCCTCGTCCAGGACGAGGTTGCGGACCTTCCCGAGCACCAGGTGGCGCTGCTCGGCCAGGTCGAGCAGGCGGCCGGGCGTGCCGACGACCACGTCGACGCCCTTGCGCAGCGCCGCGATCTGGGGCTCGTAGGGACGGCCGCCGTAGATCGCCAGGACGGTGATGTCGAGGTACTTCGCGGCTTCGGTCAGGTCGCGGGTGACCTGGAGGCACAGCTCGCGGGTCGGGACCACCACGAGCGCCTGGGGCGTGCCGTCGCCGGGGGAGACGATGCGCTGGAGCAGCGGGATGCCGAAGCCCAGCGTCTTGCCGGTGCCCGTGCGGGCCTGGCCGATGACGTCGTCACCCGCCAGCGCGAGCGGGAGGGTCAGCTCCTGGATCGCGAACGTGCGTTCGATGCCCGCCTCGCCGAGCGCGCGCACGATCTCCTCGCGCACCCCCAGCTCGGCGAACGTCGGGGCGGTGTTCTCGACGGGCGCGTTGGCCATCAGCGGCTGCGAGGTGTCCTCGTCGGGGACACCGGCCTCGCTGTGCTCCAGTGCCACCGGGTCGAGATTGGTCAGGTCTTCATCGCTAGCGGTCAGGGTGATCGCCTCTCTCATACCAGCGCGCACGGGCCCTGGACGGGCCTCTCGACCGCACCACCGCCAGCGGGCCGGATCGGGAGTGGCCGGGCGTGGAGCGGGAGGGCCAGCGAGGTTTGTGCGCGCACCCTCACGTGGCGGCACCATGCCGCCGTGATCTGCAACCGCGGCTCCTCCACTGCCGCGAGCCCGTCGGCAGGCATGCCGACCTGGGCCGCGCAGCGTCGACCGCCGGGCGTCAAAGAGCGAGTCTACCCGCCGGGCACGTCGTTCGGGGTTTCCACGCGACTTCGACCACCGACCGAGACCTGCCGGTCACCGCCGCGCAACACCGCGCCCGACTAGGCTCGGACCCATGAGCGAGGCGGAGACGGCCGGGGTCGTCGAGGGCGGAAGCGTTGAGGAAGGTGTCGTCGACCTGCTCGGCGCGCTCGCGTACGGCGAGCTGTCGGCGTTCGACCGGCTGGCGGAAGATGCCCGCACAGCACCGACTCTGGCGGGCAGGGCCGACCTCTCGGCGATGGCGGCGGCCGAGATCGGCCACTACGCGCAGCTGGAGCGCTACCTCGCCGAGCGCGGTGTGGTGATCGAGGACGTGATGCGCCCGTTCGTCGCCGGCTTCGACAACTTCCACGCGTCCACGGCCCCCCGGTCGTGGCACGAGTCACTGGTCAAGGCCTACGTCGGCGACGGTCTGGCCGCCGATTTCTACCGCGAGATCGCCGAGTGGCTCGACGAGGGCACCAAGGCGCTGGTGCTCGCCGTGCTCGACGACACGGGCCACTCCGCGTTCGCCGAGCGCGAAGTCCGCGCCGCCTGCGCGGCCGACCCGAAGCTGAAGGACCGGCTCACGCTCTGGGGCCGCAGGCTGCTCGGAGAGGCGTTGACGCAGGCCCAGTACGTGGTGGCCGAACGCGACGGGCTCGCCGAGCTGATCATCCGAGGATCGGGCGACCTCGCGGGCATCGCCGGCCTGTTCCGGCGGCTCCAGCAGAGCCACACGCGGCGCATGGGGAACCTCGGGCTCGGCTAGGGTTGATGTCGGTCATGGTCGCCGGTTAGCCGGTTGAGCGTCGAATCTTTGTGCACGGAGGTCAGCGTGGAGGTCAGGGTCGGCATCGCGGACAGCCCGCGGGAGCTCGTCGTGTCCAGCGGTCTCACCCCTGACGAGGTTGAGTCGCTGGTCGCCGTCGCGTTCAAGGAGCAGAGCGGCCAGCTCGTGCTGGTGGACCAGAAGGGTGCCCGGTTCGTGGTGCCCACGACGCGCATCTCCTACGTCGAGATCGGGCCCAGCGACACGCGTCGGGTCGGGTTCGCTTCGGGGGACTAGGCTTTTCCTGCACAAGGGATCACCTGATCGGGTGGTCCCTTGTGGCATTTGTGGGGTGTGTTGCCAGTTGTCCGCCCGTGCCGTTGTGGTGTGGCCGGTTCGGCTCGGGGTCCCTCGATCGGGCTTGCGGGCAGGGGCGGTGGCCTGCCCGATCAACAAGGGTGAGGGGCGAATCCCCTGGTAAAACCGGTCACGCTTGCGTTGGGCACGGTCAGGTTGGTTGGGGTCCTCACCTTTGGAGGACCTCTGTCAGTCGTCTGTCAGTCGACCTTGAACGGTGGGGTGCTGGTGCCGCTCACCCGGTAGCGGTGCCACGGGTCCGGGTCGGTCAGGGCACCCTGCGCCTCGCCCGTCGGGGTGCGCAGCAGGGCCGTTCTGGTGCCCGATTCGGCGAGGGTGGTCACCTGGGCGTTCGCGGCTATCCGGCCGTACCAGTGGTAGCGGCCGTCGATCGGCTGGAAGAAGCCCCTCAGGTCCACGTCCACCTCGATCGTCTGGCCGTCCGCCAGCAGTTCCGCCCTGCCGGTGTAGCCCTCTTCGTCGGCGCTCACGCTTCCTCCGAGTTGATCAGGCGCAAGGTCGGTCCGGTGGTGAAGACGCTGCCCGGCAGGGGCGTGTCCGGGTCGACGGTGATGTTCGCCGAGCGGAGCAGGCCGTCGATGGCGTGCCAGATGATGGTGGCCAGGTACTCGCTGAGGCTCTGCCTGCTCATCGACTGGCGGTCCAGCCACCAGTCGCCCGCGTTCTGGACCATGCCGACCAGCGCGTGCGCCCACGGTTCCGCGCCGCCGGAGTCCATGTCGAACGCGCGCAGGTAGTCGCCGAGGATGCGGGCCAGGTTCGCGGCGATCAGGGCCTTGTCCTCGTGGACGACGTCCTGCTCCACCGGGCGGTCGGTGAACGAGCCGCGCACGACGAAGCGGTAGAGGTTGGGGTTCTCCTCGATGACGCACAGGTAGGCGTCGACGATGCCGCGGATCCGGTCGCGGATCGGGCCGTCCTTCTCGATGGCCGGGCCGAGGCGGTCCATGAGCATGTCGGTGCCGCGACGGCCGACGGCGAGGTAGAGGTCGGACTTGTCGGCGAAGTGCCGGTAGAGGACGGGCTTGCTGACGCCCGCCTCGGTCGCGATCTCGTCCATGCCCACGTCGGGACCGTGCTTGGCGACCGCCCTGATCGTCGCCTCGACGAACTCCGCACGCCTGGCCTCGCGGTGCCCCTTCCACCGTTCGCGGCGTGCGTCCGAACCACCCTTGACAGTGCGAGCCATGTGACGCACGCTACCAGAAGTAACCGTTACCTCAAGTAACACTTACTCCATGCGGAGGACCTGATGACGAGGCCCTTGAAGGTCGCCGATCGCGAGAAGACCGCGGAACGGCTGCTCAACTCCTCGGCAGACAAGTTCTACGACCCCGACGTGGACATCGACTGGGCCGCGCCGCTGGTCGACGGCCTGCGGTACACGCCGGAGCACCGCTGCTCGCTCTACGGCACGCCGCTGTGGGACCGGATGAGCGAGGACCAGCGCGTCGAGCTGAGCAAGCACGAGATCGCGAGCATCGCGAGCGTCGGGCTGTGGTTCGAGGTGCTCCTGATGCAGATGCTGCTCAAGGAGGTCTACCGGTCGGACCCGACGACGATGCACGTCCAGTACGCGCTGACCGAGATCGCCGACGAGTGCCGCCACTCGACGATGTTCGCGCGCATGGTGGACCGGATCGGGTGCCCGCCCTACGGGCCTCCCGCCCACGTGCACCGCCTGGGGCGGCTGCTGCCGGTCATCGGGTACGGGCCCGCCCTGTACGGGTCGATCCTGGTCGCCGAGGAGGTGCTCGACCGGTTGCAGCGCGAGACGATGGCCGACGAGACGGTGCAGCCGCTGGTGCGGATGGTGAACCGGATCCACGTGCTGGAGGAGGCGCGGCACGTGCGGTTCGCGCGGGAGGAGGTGGTGCGGGGGATGGCGTCGGTGTCGAAGGCGGAGCTGCCGTACCAGCGGTGGCTGCTGGCCACCGTGGCCATGTTCATCACCCGCAGCATCATCAACCCGAAGGCCTACGCCGCCGTCGGGCTGGACGTGGACGAGGCGCACCGGGCCGCGCTGGGGAACCCGGCCTGGCAGGAGACGATCAGGTGGTCGGGGGAGCGGATCATGAAGTTCCTGGACGAGGTAGGGCTCGTGGGGAAGCCGGGGATGCGCGCGTGGCGACGCTCGTTCCTGCTGCCGTGAGGGTCTCGGACGGAACCACGTTGAACGTGGTGGTGAGCGGCCCGCCGTCCGACGTGACGGTGGTGCTGCTGCACGGGTGGACGCTGGACCTGACGTCGTGGGACCGGGTCGCGGACGCTCTGCCGGGGCGGGTGCTGCGGTACGACCACCGCGGGCACGGCGCGTCCGGCGGTGGGACGGTGCGGACGCTCGACCAGCTCGCCGACGACCTGGCCGAGGTGCTGGAGGCGTGCGCGCCGGACGGTGAACTCGTCCTGGTCGGGCACTCGATGGGCGGCATGACGATGATGGCGCTCGCCGAGCGGCACCCCGCGGTGTACGACCGGGTGCGCGGCGCGGTGTTCGTGGCGACGTCCAGCGGTGGGCTGCCGCCGGTGCGGGCCGCGGAGAGGGTGCTGGGGCGGTGGCTGGGCCGCCGGGCGGTGCTGGGGTTCGCGCGCGTGATGCCGGTGGGGCTGCGGTGGATGCTGTTCGGGCGGCGGGCCTCGTGGAAGGACGTGGTGGCCGCGTCGAGGATGATCGCGCGGTGTGCCGGGGGCGCTTTCGTGGACTTCCGGAACGAGGTGGCCGCGCACGACCGGGGCAAGGCGTTGGCGGAGCTGGCCAGGGTGCCCGCTGTTGTGCTGGCGGGTGGGGCGGATTTGCTGACCCCGGTTCGGCATGCCCGTGTTGTCGCCGGGGAGTTGCCGCAGGCTGAGTTGGTCGTTCTCCCAGGAGCTGGGCACATGTTGCCCATGGAGAGGGCGGGGGAGGTGGGGGAGCGGATTCGGCGGTTTTTGTGAGGGGGCTTGGGGCTCCGGGTTGCTGCTGGGCCCGTCGGATCCGGCTGCTGGTTCTGTCGGATCGGGTAGCCGCTGGTTCCAGGGGATCGGGTGGCTGCCGGTTCCAGGGGATCGGGTGGCTGCTGGTCCTCGGGGACCGGGTGGCCACTGCTCCAGGGCGCTCGTCCTGGGTTTGTGGTGGGTCCGGCTTTCGTGGCGAGAGGGTCGCAGGCTGTTGCCTGCGACCCTCTCGTTGTTCGTTCTTCTTCAGTGCTGGAGGGGGAAGCCGCCGCCGATGCCTCGCCAGGCGAGGTTCGAGATGAGGTTCACCGCTTCTTCCTTCGGGACCTTGCGGTTGTCCGCCAGCCAGGCCCTCGCGGTTACCTGGCTCAGGCCCACCAGGCCCGTCGCCAGCAGTCTCGCCCGCGCTTCGTCCAGGCCCGCGTCCGCCGTGATGGTCTCGGTGATGGCGTCCACGCTGTCCGTGGTGGCTCGCTCCACCGCTTTGGCCACCGCCGGTTCGCCGCGGAGGTCCGATTCGAAGACCATGCGGAACGCCTGGCCCTCGCCGTCCACGAAGTCGTAGAACGCGGCCACCGCCGCGTGCACGCGGAGCTTGTTGTCCGTGCTGGACCCGATGGCGCCGCGGACCCTGGCCACGAGTTCGTCCACGTGGGAGTCGAGGAGCGCCATGTACAGCTCCAGCTTCCCCGGAAAGTGTTGGTACAGAACGGGTTTGCTGACGCCCGCGCGTTCGGCGATCTCGTCCATCGCGGCGGCGTGGTAGCCGTTCGTCACGAACACGTCCTGCGCCGCGGTGAGCAGTTGGGCGCGGCGCGCGGTGCGCGGGAGCCGCACTCCGCGTCCGGCCGGGGTGCTGCTCTGGTGCCCAACCGCAGTCTGGGCCGTCTCCGTCATCGTGCCTCCAGCCAGGTCATCGCAGAGCCTGCGAGGAGTGTGCCCCCCGCTGCCCGACGGCAACCTTACTCGCTGGTAGCCCTCTTTCGTGAACGGTCCTTCCCCCGATCTCGTCCGGCGAGCGGCTGACCAGGCATCCTGGAGTGATGACCGACATGTTGGAGACGGCACGGCCCGCCCTCACCCGTGTGCCGCTGTCCACCTCGCCGCTGCCGCCGCTCGACACGAGCGTCCGGCCGTACCCCGGTGAGTACGTGACGGCTCGCGAGCACCGGCTGTTCGTGCGCCGCACGCCCGGCGACCCGGCGGCCACCGCCGTCTACGTGCACGGGCTCGGCGGGTCCTCGACGAACTGGACGGACCTGTCGACGCAGCTCGCCGGGTACGCCGACGGGTACTCGCCCGACCTGCCCGGCTTCGGCCGGTCGGAGCCGGAGGCCGGGTACGACTACAGCATGGTCAGCCACGCCCGGACGATGATCGACTACATCGAGTCGCTCGACCGGGGCGCGGTGCACCTGGCCGGGAACTCCATGGGCGGCACCGTGTCCCTCATCGTGGCCGCCGTGCGGCCCGACCTGGTGCGGACGCTGACGCTCGTGTCGCCCGCCATGCCGGACCTGCGGCCCAGCCTGCGCCGGGTGTCCGACCCGCGGCTGCCGCTCACGGTGCTGCCGTTCATCGGGCGGTCCATGCAGCGCAGCCTGGACGCGCTCGGCGCGCGCGTGCGGACCGAGCAGGTGATGCGGCTCGTCTTCGCCGAGCCGGACGTGGTGCCGGAGCACCGGATCGTGGAGAGCATGGAGGAGGCCGCCGAGATGGGCGGGCAGCCGTGGGTGAACGCGGCGCTGAACGGGAGCACGCTGTCGCTGGTACGGCTGTGGGTGTCGGCCGGGCAGCGGTCGATGTGGCGGCTCGCCCGGCTGGTGCGGGCGCCGTCGCTGGTGGTGTGGGGTGCCGAAGACCGGTTGATCAGCGTCCGGCGGGCGCCGCGGACGGCCCGGTCGCTGCCGCGCGGCAGGCTGCTCGTGCTGCCGAACACCGGTCACGTGGCCCAGATGGAGCGGCCCAGGTCCGTCGCGCGTGCGGTGCTCGGCATGTGGGAGTCGGTGCGGGAGGGGACGTGGTGACGGTGTGCAGGCCACTGAACGGGCGATGTGGGACCCTGACGCGGTGAACCGGACGACACAGGGAGGCCGTGGCCCATCGGGCGAGCGACACCCGTCCGCGGACGGCCGGTCCTCGGCCCCGCCGACGTCGGAGGAGCGCTACCGCCGTGGCGCGCGCCGGACCAGCGCGGAGCCGCTGGCCGCCTCGTGGGAGCCGGACCCGGCGGAGGCCGAGGAGTACCGGCCGCGCAGGCGCCGCACGGGCGTCGCGGGCCTGGTGTCGAACTACGGCTGGCGCGTCTACGCGATCCCCGTGCTGCTCGTGCTGACGCTGCTGGTCGTGCTGGACAGCGCGGTGCCCGCCTCGTTCCAGATCGGCGCCGCGGGCCTGGGTGGCGGCGCTGACGAGGACGGTGGCGGTGGTGGCACCGAGCCCCGTTCCGACCTGACGTCGACGAACCAGGGGCCGCCCGCGGCGTCCGAGACGCCGCCGCCGAAGCTGGACCTGAACATCCCGACCGCCGTGCTGCCCGACGGCCCCGCGTACTCCGAGAACGGCGCGGGCACCTGGCAGGTCATCCCCGGCACGACCGACGTGGTCGGCCAGGGCAAGGTCTACACCTACGCCATCGCCATCGAGGACGGCGTCGAGCCCGCCGACTACGGCGGCGACAAGGACGCGTTCGCGCGGACCATCGCGTCGTTCCTCTCCGACAACCGGAGCTGGGTCGGCACCGGCGAGGTCGGGATGCAGCGCGTCGACGGCACCACGAAGGCCGACTTCACGATCAGCCTGACGAGCACGAACACGACCCACCAGATCTGCGGCTTCCAGATCCAGTACGAGTCGTCGTGCTGGGACCCGAACATCAAGCGGGTCATCATCAACAACGCCCGCTGGCTGCGCGGCGCGAAGGCGTTCAGCAACGACATCTCGTCCTACCGCCAGTACGCCATCAACCACGAGGTCGGCCACGCGCTCGGCCACGGCCACGAGGCGTGCCAGGAGGCCGGGGCGCCCGCGCCGGTGATGATGCAGCAGACGTTCGGCGTGTCCAACGACTACGTGGCCCAGCTCAACGAGGTCGACGAGAGCAACAAGGGCCGCGTCCCGGCGGACGGCAAGACCTGCACGACGAACGCGTTCCCGGTCGCGCCCAAGTAGCGACGTCCACCGGTTGGGACGACTTCCCATCCGGGAAGACGAACGGGCAGTCTGGTGTTGTCCGATTTACGAGGACATGTTTCGTCGAGGAGGACAGATGGCGCTTCCGCCGCTCGTGGAGCCCGCAGCGGAGCTGACCAAGGAAGAAGTCGCCCGGTACAGCCGGCACCTGATCATCCCGGACGTCGGGGTGGACGGGCAGAAGCGCCTGAAGAACGCGAAGGTGCTGGTCGTCGGCGCGGGTGGCCTTGGCAGTCCCGCTCTGCTCTACCTGGCCGCGGCCGGTGTGGGCACGTTGGGCGTTGTCGACTTCGACATCGTCGACGAGTCGAACCTGCAGCGCCAGGTCATCCACGGTCAGTCCGACGTGGGCAAGCCCAAGGCCGAGTCCGCTCGCGACTCCGTGGCCGAGATCAACCCGTTCGTGAAGGTCAACCTGCACCAGGTGCACCTGAACTCGGAGAACGCGCTCGACATCTTCCGCGACTACGACCTGATCCTGGACGGCACGGACAACTTCGCCACCAGGTACCTGGTCAACGACGCCGCGGTGCTGCTGGGCAAGCCCTACGTGTGGGGCTCGATCTTCCGCTTCGAGGGCCAGGTCAGCGTCTTCTGGGACGACGCCCCCGGCGGCCAGGGCCTGAACTACCGCGACCTCTACCCCGAGCCGCCACCGCCGGGCATGGTCCCGTCGTGCGCCGAGGGCGGCGTGCTGGGCGTGCTGTGCGCGTCCATCGGGTCGATCATGGTGACCGAGGCGATCAAGCTGCTCACCGGCATCGGCGACCCGCTGCTCGGGCGGCTCATGGTCTACGACGCGCTCGACATGACCTACCGGACCATCAAGATCCGGAAGGACCCGGAGAGCCCGAAGATCACCGAGCTGATCGACTACGACGCGTTCTGCGGTGTCGTCTCGACGGACGCGCAGGAGGCGGCGGCGGGCAGCACCATCACGCCGCTGGAGCTCAAGCACAAGCAGGACGCGGGCGAGAACTTCCTGCTCGTGGACGTGCGCGAGCCGCACGAGTTCGAGATCGTCCGCATCCCCGGCTCGGTCCTGATCCCGAAGGACCGGATCCTGTCCGGCGAGGCGTTCGCCGAGCTGCCGCAGGACAAGCAGATCGTGCTGCACTGCAAGTCGGGTGCGCGGTCCGCGGAGGCCCTGGCCGCACTGCACAAGGCGGGCTTCTCCGACGCCGTGCACGTGGGCGGCGGCGTGCTCTCGTGGGCCCGCGAGGTCGACCCGAGCCTGCCGACCTACTAGGTCGCGGACCGACCGCCGAAGAGGCCGCTCCCCGTGAGGGGGGCGGCCTCTTCTGATGATCGTCGAATTCATCGACAGCGCATTCGACGGTGTCAATTGTGAATTCGACGGGATCACCCGCACGTCGGCCCCGGAACTGTCGAACGATCTCGAACCGGAACAGGTCGAGGCTCGGGTGGAATTGGTGGAGCCTTTCCCCTGATCGCGATTTCCGCGCACTGGTGGGGCGCCGCGCGAGCGGTGCCGCGGCGACCGGCCGTGGGGGGCGACCTCAGGGGTGTCGCCCTCCACGGCCGGTCAGGTCGTCAGCCCGCGAGCGCCAGTGCGAGCGACGGGTCGAAGATCGTCGTCGTCCAGACGTCGGACTTCGTCGACGCGAGACCGTTGGCCCACAGGGAGTTCACCCTGGAGACCTCGGCGGAGTTCGGCACGGCGACCGTGCACGACGGGCCGGGGCCACCGCCGGACATCAGCTCGGAGCAGGGGCCCGAGTAGTGGTCCGGCAGCCCGAGCGCGTGGCCCGTCTCGTGGGCCGCGATGCGGGTGGGGTTGTACACCCGTGCCTGGCTGTAGTCGATGAAGATGTACCCGCGGCCGTGGCCGTTGGTGCTGGCGTAGGACCCGCGCGAGTCGTTGCCCTCGCGGTAGGTCAGGGTGGCGGCCGAGGCGTTCTCGACCAGCTTCACGTTGGTCACGCGCGCGTTCCAGTTGGCCGCGCCCTGCCGGATCACGCTCCGGAACGTGGGTGCGCTGGCGGTGCTGTAGTACACGGTGACCGCTGCCGCGCTGGGCGGCGCGGGCTGTGCGGAGGCCTGCACGGCGCTGAACGGGGTCAGGACGGCAGCCGCTGTCAGGGCGGCGGTCAGAAATGCTTTCTTGAACACAGGGTGTCTCCTCGCAAACAGGGAAAACGCAGGGAAGCCGCGAGGCTCAATTCCAAAGTAGGGGTCCTGGCAGATCCGGCAACCCGTCAAAAGGAGGAACCGCTGGGCGGCCCGCCGGCCGCTCAGGGGATTGACATTCCTCGATCAGGAAAATTCGGACACGACCGCGTCCGCGGGGATACGGTTCCCCCGTGGCGCCCAACCTGTCGCGGTTCCGCTCGACCTACGAACGCCTGCTGGACCGGCTCGCGCACTGGACGGTCTACCCGCTCGAACGCCTCAACGACCGGCTGGACGAGGTGGCGCGCGCCCGCGAGGACGGCGACCTGTCGCCGGTCGCGCTCGTCTCGTGGTGCGTGGTGAGCGGGTTCGGACTCGTCGCGATGGCGGTGCTGTTCACCCGCGGGTGATGTGGCACGCACCGTGACGGCCGCCTACCTCCACCACCTGAACGGCGGAGGCAGGTAGCGTGCCGAACCGTGACCCCAACTCCGGAGCCGCCCCCGTCGCACGTGCGTGCGGCCTTCGGCGCGAGAGACGCCGAGCCGGAGTTGATCGACGGCGGGCCAGTGTGGCGCTGCGGTGAGGCGGCGATCCGCCCGGCGGCCAACCCGGCCGAAGCCACCTGGGTGGCGAAGACCCTCGACGCGCTGTCGGTTCCCGACCTGCGGATCGGCCGCCCGCTGCGCTCGACCGACGGCCGGTACGTCGTCGGCGGCTGGGCGGCGACGAAGCACCTCTCCGGGCGGGCCGAGCCGCGCCACGACGAGGTGATCGCCGTGGCGGAACGCCTGCACCACGCGACCGCCGAACTGCCGAAACCGCGGTTCCTCGGCTCGCGGACGGGCCTGTTCGCCGTCGCGGACCGGTGCGCGTGGGGCGAGGAGAAGCCGGACCTCGACCCGGACCTCGGCGGCCGGATGTTCGAGGTGCTGGCCGTGTCGCGCAAGCCGGTGGCGACGAAGCCGCAGGTCGTGCACGGCGACCTGTTCGGCAACGTGCTGTTCTCCGGCTCGCAGCCGCCCGCGATCATCGACTTCGCCGCGTACTGGCGTCCGGCGGGCTGGGCGGCGGCCGTGGTGGTCGTCGACGCGCTGGCCTGGGGCGGAGCGGACCGGGGCATCGTGGAGCGCTGGGGCCACCTGCCGGACTGGCCGCAGGTGCTGCTGCGGGCGACGCTGTTCCGGCTGGCCGTGCACGCGCTGCACCCCAGGTCGAGCCGCCAGTCGCTCGGCGGGCTGGACCGGGCGGTGCACCTGGTGTCCGAGGTCCTCTAGCCTCACCGCGCCCCGGTGGGGCTAGAGCAGGCAAGTTCCCCTCCGCGAAACACGCTGCCTTCCAGCGTTAACAGGCCCTTCCTAGCGTCGGTCGGGTGACCGACACCCACTGCCCGTACTGCGCGCTCCAGTGCGCGATGACGCTGACGGACGGCGCGGTGTCGCCGCGGGAGTTCCCGACGAACCGCGGTGGCCTGTGCCAGAAGGGCTGGACGTCGGCCGCGCTGCTCACGTCGCCAGCCCGGCTGACGACGCCGCTGGTCCGACGGTGCGGCGTGCTGGAGCCCGCGAGCTGGGACGAGGCGCTCGACCTCGTGGCGGCGAGGCTCGGCGAGCTGCGGGCCGAGCACGGGCCGGACTCGGTCGGCGTGTTCGGCGGCGGAGGCCTGACGAACGAGAAGGCGTACGCGCTGGGCAAGTTCGCGCGGGTCGCCCTGGCCACCTCGCAGGTCGACTACAACGGCCGGTTCTGCATGTCGAGCGCCGCCGCGGGCGGGATGCGGGCGTTCGGGCTGGACCGCGGGATGCCGTTCCCGGTCGAGGACCTGGGCGGGGCCGACACGATCCTGCTGGTCGGGTCGAACCCGGCGGAGACCATGCCGCCGTTCCTCCAGCACCTGCGCCGGTCGAACCTGGTGGTCGTCGACCCCCGCCGCTCCGCCACCGCCGAGCTGGCGACGCTGCACCTGCGGCCCGCGCCCGGCACCGACCTGGCGCTGGCGCTGGGGCTGCTGCACGTCGTGGTCGCCGACGGCCACCTGGACAAGGACTACCTGGCCGAGCGCACGACCGGGTTCGAGGAGGCCTGGCGGGTCGTGGCGGGCTGGTGGCCGGAACGGGTCGAGCGCGTCACCGGGGTGTCGGTCGCCGACCAGCGCGCGGCCGTGCAGCTGCTGGCCGACGCCGACAACGCCTACGTCCTCACCGGGCGCGGCACCGAGCAGCACGCCAGCGGCTCGGACGCCGTGTCGGCGTGGATCAACCTCGCCCTCGCGCTGGGCCTGCCGGGCACCCGCGGCTCCGGCTACGGGTGCCTGACCGGCCAGGGCAACGGCCAGGGCGGGCGCGAGCACGGCCAGAAGGCCGACCAGCTGCCCGGCTACCGCAAGATCGACGACCCGGCGGCCCGCGCGCACGTCGGCGGCGTGTGGGGGATCGACCCCGACGACCTGCCGGGGCCCGGCCGGTCCGCCTACGAGCTGCTGGACGCGCTCGGCACGCCGACCGGGCCGAAGGCACTGCTGGTGTTCGGCAGCAACGTCGTGGTGTCCGCGCCGCGTTCCGACCACGTGGCCGACCGCCTGGCCGACCTGGACCTGCTGGTCGTGGCCGACCTCGTGCTGTCCGAGACCGCCGCGCTGGCCGACGTGGTGTTCCCGGTCACGCAGTGGGCCGAGGAGAGCGGCACGATGACCAACCTCGAAGGCCGGATCCTGCTGCGGCAGCGGGCCGTCGAGCCGCCGGAGGGCGTGCGCAGCGACCTGGACGTGCTGCGGGGCCTGGCGATCCGGCTCGGCCAGCCGGAGGACCGGTTCCCGGTCGAGCCGGAGGACGTGTTCACCGAGCTGCGCGCGGCCTCCGCGGGCGGCGCGGCCGACTACTCCGGCGCCACCTACGACCGGCTGGCGAGCGGGGAGGCCCTGTACTGGCCGGTGGTCGGCCCCGGCAGCTCGCCGCGGGTGTTCCTCGACCGCTTCGCCCACCCCGACGGGCTGGCCCGGTTCATCCCGGTCGACCACCGGGGGCCCGCCGAGCCGACGGACGCCGAGTACCCCGTGCAGCTCACGACCGGGCGGGTGCTCCAGCACTACCAGTCCGGCGCGCAGACCCGGAACGTGCCGGAGCTGAACGACGCCGTGCCCGAGGCGTACGTGGAGGTGCACCCGGACACCGCCGCCCGCGCCGGGCTCGCCGAGGGCGCGCTCGCCGCCGTGGTCTCCCGCCGCGGCCGGATGGAGGCGCGGGTCCGGTGCGTGGCCTCGATGCGGATCGACCTGCTGTTCCTGCCGTTCCACTTCGCGGGCAGGGGGCGGGCGAACCTGCTGACCAACCCGGCGCTGGACCCGACCAGCCGGATGCCCGAGTTCAAGGTGTGCGCCGTCCGATTGGAGCCAGCGTGAGACGAGTCGTGGTGGTCGGCTACGGCATGGCCGGGGCGAGGTTCGCCGACGAGGTGCTGCGCCGTGATCCGACGGTGGAGCTGACCGTGCTCGGCGAGGAGCGGCACCCGGCCTACAACCGGGTGCTGCTGTCGAGCGTCGTCGCGGGGTCGATGACGCCGGACTCCGTGCGGTTGCACGGGAAGGACTGGGCCGCCGAGCACGGCGTGGACCTGCGGCTGGGGGTGTCGGTCACCGCGATCGACCGCGCCCGGCGGGTGGTCGTGGCCGACGACGAGGAGATCCCCTACGACGCGCTGGTGCTCGCCACCGGCGCGCGCTCGTGGATCCCGCCCACGGAGGGGCTCCGGGAGCCGGACGGCTCGCTGGCGCCCGGTGTGGTGTCGTTCCGGTCGCTGGACGACTGCGAGCAGATCATCGCCGCCGCCCGCCCCGGCACGCCCGTCGCCGTGCTGGGCGGCGGGCTGCTCGGCCTGGAGGCCGCGCGGGGACTGGCCGGGCGGGGGTGCCTGGTCACCGTCGTGCACCCGGTGGGGCACCTGATGGAGCGGCAGCTCGACGCGGGCGCGGGCCGGGTGCTCGCCCGGTCGTTGGAGGAGCTGGGCATCGAGTTCCGGCTGGGCGCGCTGGCGGTGAAGTACCTGGCGGGCGACGGGCTCGCGCTCGACGACGGCAGCCGGGTGCCCGCCGAGCTGGTGGTCGTGTCGGCCGGGGTCCGGGCGGTCACGGAGATCGCCGTCGACGCCGGGATCGCCGTCGACAAGGGCGTTCTCGTGGACGACGCCCTGCGCACCGACGACCCGCGCGTGCACGCCATCGGCGACTGCGCCCAGCACGTCGGCACGGTCTCCGGACTCGTGCAGCCCGCGTGGGAGCAGGCCGCCGTGCTCGCCGACCGGCTGACCGGCGTCGCACCCGCCGCCCGCTACCGCGGCACGACCGTCGTGACCAGGCTGAAGGCCCGCGACATCGACCTGGCGGCGCTGGGTGACGTGCACGTGGACCTCGACTGCCCGGACCACGAGGTGCTGTCGTTCCAGGACCCCGCCCGCGGCCGGTACGCGAAACTCGTGCTGCGCGACGACTTCGTGACCGGCGCGATCCTGATCGGCGCGCCCGACGCCGCAGCGGCGATCACCCAGCTGTACGACCGGGGGTTGGCGGCACCCACGGACCGGTTGGCGTTGCTGCTGGGGAGGGCGTTGACGCCCGAGGTGGCCGGCAGCCCGGCGGACCTGCCCGCGTCCGCCGTGATGTGCAAGTGCAACACCGTCAGCAAGGGCCAGTTGGTCACCGCGTACCGGGGTGGCGCCACGTCCGTGTCGTCGTTGGTGGACGCCACCAGGGCGACCACGGGGTGCGGGGGCTGCAAGGACGCGGTCTGCGGACTCGTCGACTGGCTCAACCGTGCTGATGGCCGCTCCTCCGGGGACGTCGGTTCGGCCGCCTGAAGTCGGCGGTTCGACCGTGGTTCCTCCGGCGTCGGGGACGTCGTCGCCGACGCCGGAGGAACGACGACCGACCTGCCGACGCGACCTCACAGCCTGAAATCCCACGAGTGCGGTGGAGTTGCCGCTGCCGACACCTGTCCGAACACCGGGGTAACGGACCGTTCCTACGGTCTTCCCCAACGCCGTTCCAGGAGGTCAGCGCATGAGCACAGTCGTGGAGACCCAGGTCGTCGAACCCGCGTCCGCGCCCCGCGGCAAGCGGTGGATCGACCGGTGGGAACCCGAGGACCCGCAGTTCTGGGAGACGACGGGCAAGAAGATCGCCCGCAAGAACCTGGGCTTCTCGATCCTGGCGGAGAACCTGGGCTTCAGCGTCTGGGTGCTGATGAGCATCGTCGTGGTGAGCCTCGGCTCCGTCGGGTACGCCTTCAGCGTCGGGCAGACGTTCTGGCTGCTGATCGTCCCCAACCTGGTCGGCGCGGCGCTGCGCGTGCCCTACACGTTCGCGGTGCCGAGGTTCGGCGGCAGGACGTGGACGACGATCAGCGCGGGCCTGCTGCTGATCCCGTGCGCGATGCTGGTGTTCGCGGTCGTCAACGACGGCACGCCGTTCTGGTTCTTCCTCCTCACCGCCGCGGCGATGGGCCTGGGCGGCGGCAACTTCTCCTCCTCCATGGCGAACATCTCGTTCTTCTACCCGGAGGGCAAGAAGGGCCTGGCGCTCGGCCTGAACGCGGCGGGCGGCAACCTCGGCGTCGCCGTGACGCAGCTCGTCGTCCCGGTCGCCATCACCATCGGCACCGGCATCAACCTGGCGTACTCGGCGCTGATCTGGATGCCGTTCATCGTGCTCGCCACGGCGTGCGCGTGGTTCTTCATGGACAGCCTCACGCAGGCGCGGCCGGACGGCGTCTCCTACCAGCGGGCGCTGTCCAACAAGCACACCTGGGTCATGTCGTTCCTCTACATCGGCACGTTCGGCTCGTTCATCGGCTTCTCGTTCGCCTTCCCGTCCCTGATCAAGATCAGCTTCGTGGACTTCAAGTCGTTCGTGGCGCTCGCGTTCCTCGGCGCGCTGATCGGCTCGGTCGCCCGGCCGCTCGGCGGCTGGATGGCCGACCGGTTCGGCGGCGCGCGGATCACGCTGTACACGTTCGTCGGTCTCGCGCTGGGCACGGTCGGCGTGATGGTCAGCGTCGACACCGGGAGCTTCCCGCTGTTCTTCGGCTCCTTCATCGCCCTGTTCGTGCTCGCGGGCGTCGGCAACGGCTCGACCTACCGGATGATCCCGGCGATCTTCGCCACCCAGGACGCCGACGCGAAGTCGGCCAAGCGGCAGGCCGCCGCGGTCGTCGGCATCGCCGGTGCCATCGGCGCCTTCGGCGGCGTGCTGGTGAACCTGGTCTTCAAGTTCTCGCTGGAGGGCAGCGGCACGCTGACCCCGGCCCTGATCGCGTTCCTGGTGTTCTACGGCCTGTGCGTGACCACCACGTGGTGGTTCTACCTGCGCAGCAGGGTCTTCGTGGGGATGCCGAGCCTGGCGCACGCCGGGGTGTGACGCACAGCGCCCTGACGTGCGGCGTGAGTCCGCGTTAACACCCGCGCAACACGTGCGCACCTGGCACGACACGGTTCCCGGTGAGCATTGGCCGGGCGGAGGGAGGATTGGTTCACATGACGCGAACGCTCGTCGTGGTCGGCCACGGGATGGTCGGCCACCGCCTGGTCCAGGCGCTGCGCGACCGGGACGCCACCGACCAGTGGCGGATCGTCGTGTTCGCCGAGGAGACCCGTCCGGCCTACGACCGCGTCGCGCTGTCGTCCTACGTGGACGCGTGGGACGCGGGTCACCTGGCGCTGGCGCCGCACGGCGACGAGGTCGACCTCCGGCTCGGCGACCCCGTGCGGCACATCGACCGCGCGCGCCGCACGGTCACCACCGCGAGCGGCGTCGTGCAGCCCTACGACACCCTCGTGCTGGCCACCGGCTCCTACCCGTTCGTGCCGCCGGTGCCCGGCCGCGACCTGCCCGGCTGCCACGTCTACCGCACCATCGAGGACCTGGACGGCATCCGCGCCACCGTCGCCGCGGCGCACGGCGGCGGCAGGCGGGCGGGCATGGTGCTCGGCGGCGGTCTGCTCGGCCTGGAGGCGGCGAACGCGCTGCGCGGCATGGGCCTGTCGCCGCACGTCGTGGAGCTCGGCCCGCGCCTGATGCCGCTCCAGGTCGACGAGGGCGGCGCCGGACTGCTCAAGCGGCTGGTCGAGAAGCTCGACCTGACCGTCCACACCGGGACGTCCGCGTCGTCGATCGAACGCGACGGCGAGCGGCTGTTCGCCACGCTGTCCAACGGGCTCGAACTCGACCTGGACGTCGTCGTGTTCTCCGCGGGCATCCGGCCGCGCGACGACCTGGCCCGCGAGTTCGGCCTGGAGGTCGGCGCGCGCGGCGGCATCGTCGTGGACGACACCTGCCGCACGTCCGACGAGAACATCTACGCCGTCGGCGAGTGCGCGTCGATCGGTGGCGTGGTCTACGGGCTGATCGCACCCGGCAACTCCATGGCCGACGTCGTCGCCGACCGGCTCCTCGGTGGCAGCGCGGTGTTCCCCGGCGCGGACACCTCGACCAAGCTCAAGCTCATGGGTGTCGACGTGGCCAGCTTCGGCGACGCCCACGCGACCACCGAGGGCGCGCTGGAGGTCGTGGTCAACGACGCCGTCGCGGGCACCTACGCGAAGGTCGTCGTCTCCGACGACGCGAAGACGCTGCTGGGCGGCGTCCTGGTCGGCGACGCGGGCGCGTACCCGCTGCTGCGCCCGCTGGTCGGCCGCGACGTCCCCGGCGACCCGGTGACGCTGATCGCGCCGTCGTCCGGAGGCGTCGAGCTGACGCTGCCCGCCGACGCGCAGGTGTGCTCGTGCCACGCCGTCACCAAGCAGGACATCACCGACGTCATCCACTCCGGTGAGTGCGGGGACGTTCCGGCGCTCAAGGCGTGCACCAAGGCGGGCACGGGCTGCGGGTCGTGCGTGCCGATGCTGAAGAAGCTCCTCCAGGAGTGCGGCGTCGAGCAGTCCCGCGCGCTGTGCGAGCACTTCGACCACTCGCGCGCCGACCTGTTCGAGATCGTCCGCGCCGCGGGCATCACCACGTTCAGCGCGCTGATCGCGAAGCACGGCCGCGGGCGCGGCTGCGACATCTGCAAGCCCGCCATCGCCTCGATCCTCGCCTCGCTCGACCGCGGCCACGTGCTCGACGGCGAGCAGGCGACGTTGCAGGACACCAACGACAGGTTCCTGGCCAACATCCAGCGCAACGGCACGTACTCGGTCGTCCCGCGCATCCCCGGCGGTGAGATCACCGCCGAGAAGCTGATCGTCATCGGCGAGGTCGCGCGGGACTACGGCCTCTACACGAAGATCACCGGCGGGCAGCGGATCGACCTGTTCGGCGCGACCGTCGACCAGCTCCCGGCGATCTGGAAGCGCTTGGTGGACGCGGGTTTCGAGTCCGGGCACGCCTACGGCAAGGCATTGCGGACGATCAAGTCGTGCGTCGGCACGACGTGGTGCCGCTTCGGAGTGCAGGACTCGGTCGGCCTCGCCATCGAGCTGGAGCTGCGCTACCGCGGGCTGCGCGCGCCGCACAAGATCAAGTCCGCCGTCTCCGGCTGCGCGCGGGAGTGCGCCGAGGCGCGCAGCAAGGACTTCGGGATCATCGCCACCGAGAACGGCTGGAACCTCTACGTCGGCGGCAACGGCGGCTTCACGCCGAGGCACGCCGACCTGCTCGCGACCGACGTGGACACGGAGACCCTGGTCAGGCTCATCGACCGGTTCCTGATGTTCTACGTGCGCACCGCGGACCGCCTCCAGCGGACCGCGTCCTGGATCGAGGCGATGGACGGCGGCCTCGACCACCTGCGCTCCGTCATCGTCGACGACGGCCTCGGCATCTGCGCGGACCTCGAAGCCGCGATGGAGGTGCACGTCGCCAGCTACGCCGACGAGTGGCGCGGCGTCCTCGACGATCCCGAGAAGCTCTCCCGCTTCAGCTCGTTCGTCAACGCACCGGGCACCCCCGACCCGACGATCTCCTTCCGGGAGGAGCGCGGGCAGCGGGTTCCGGTGTCGCTGGGTATACCGGAGGTGGCAGCCAGATGACCGCTGTGGTGGAACTGACGTGGACGTCGGTCTGCGCGTGGGACGCGCTCCAGCCGGAGGCCGGGGTCGCGGTGCTGCTGCCGGACTCCTCGCAGGTGGCGGTGTTCCGGACGTTCGACGGCGGGCTGCACGCCGTCGCCAACGTCGACCCGTTCAGCGGCGCCGCGGTGCTGTCGCGCGGGATCGTCGGCGACCGGGGCGGTGTGGCCGTGGTGGCGTCGCCGATCTACAAGCAGGCGTTCGACCTCGGGACGGGTGCCTGCCTGGACGACCCGACCGTGTCGATCGCGGTCCACCCGGTGCGGGTGCTCGACGGCACCGTGCAGGTGGGGTCCCCGTGATCTCCCTCGACGTCGCACCGCTGGCCGGGTACACGGTCGGCGTCACGGCCGCCCGCCGGGCCGACGAGCTGGCCGCGCTGCTGGAGCGCAAGGGCGCCACGGTGATCCAGGGGCCCGCGATCCGGATCGTGCCGCTGACCGACGACACCGAGCTGCTGGCCGCGACCAAGCGGCTGGTGACCGAGCCGGTCGACGTCGTGGTCGCGACCACCGGCATCGGCTTCCGGGGCTGGGTCGAGGCCGCCGAGGGCTGGGGGCTGGGGGCGCGGCTGCTGGACCGCCTCGCGGGCAGCGAACTGCTGTCCCGAGGGCCGAAGGCGAAGGGCGCGGTGCGCGCCGCCGGGCTGACCGAGGCGTGGTCGCCGGACTCCGAGAGCAACGCGGAACTGCTGGAGCACCTGCTGCGGTCCGGTGTGGACGGCAAGCGGATCGCGGTGCAGCTGCACGGGGAACCGCTGCCGCACTTCGTCCGCACGCTGCGCGAGGCGGGCGCGGAGGTCGTGGAGGTGCCGGTCTACCGCTGGACGGGCCCGGTGGACCCCGGTCCGCTGCACCGGCTGCTGGACGCCGTGCTGGCGCGGCAGGTGGACGCGCTGACGTTCACCAGCGCGCCCGCCGCGGCGAGCGTGCTCCAGGTGGCGCGGGACACGGACCGCTTCTCCGCGCTGGTGGACGTGCTGCGCGAGGACGTGCTGGTCCTCGGCGTCGGGTCGATCACCGCAGGGCCGCTGGTGGACCTGGGCATCCCCGTCGTGCAGCCCGCGCGGGCGCGGATCGGCGCCATGGCGCGGGAGCTGACGCTGGCGCTGCCGGAACGCGCCGTGCGGCTGCGGATCGCCGCGCGGGAGATCGAGGTGCGCGGCCAGGCCGTCGTGGTGGACGGTGAGCTGCGGCCCGTCGCGCCCGCCCCGATGGCCGTGCTGCGGGCGCTGGTCGAGGCGCGCGGACGGGTGGTGTCGCGCAAGGACCTGCTGGCCGCGCTGCCCGGCGGCGGCGAGGAGCACGCCGTGGAGACCGCGATCGGCAGGCTGCGCACGGCGCTGGGCGAGCCCCGGCTGGTGTGCACGGTCGTGAAGCGGGGCTACCGGATCGCGATGGAGCCGTCCGGCGTGGCGGTGTGAGCGTCCGACCCGCGGTGTCGGGTTTCGAGGTGTCCCCGTGGGGACCCGCGGCTGGAGGGTGTGGGCGATGACGGTGGTGCTGGTGGCGCACGGGACCCGCGACCCGCGGGGAGCCGTGGTGGTCGAGGAGGTCGCGGCGCTGGTGCGGGCGCGGCTGGGCGGCGTGCGGGTGGAGGTCGCCTACGCGGACGTGCGGCAGCCGGACGTGACGTCGGTGGTCGGCGGGCTGGACGGGCCGGTGGTCGTGGTGCCCGCGTTCCTCGCCGCCGGGTACCACGTGCGGGTCGACGTCCCCCAGCAGATCGCGGCCAGCGGGCACGGGGACGTGGTGGTGACCGAGCCGATCGGGTCGGCGCTGCTGCCCGCGGTGCGGGAACGGCTGCGCGAAGCCGGGTGGCGGCCGGGGGACGCGGTGGTGCTCGCCGCGGCGGGCTCGTCCGACCCGCGGGCGCTGGCCGACGTCGCCGGTGTGGCCGGGGTGCTGGGCGCCGAGGTCGGGTACGTCGCGACCGCCTCGCCGACGGTGGCCGAGGCCGTGGCGGCGCTGAAGGCACGGGGCCGCCGGGTCGCGGTGGCGTCCTGGCTGCTGGCGCCCGGCCTGTTCCACCAGCGGCTGGCCGACGTCGGGGCCGACGTGGTGGCCGAGCCGATCGGGGCGCACGTCCGCGTCGTGGACGCCGTGCTGCTGCGCTACTACGAGGCGCGCTGCTTCCTCCAGGTCGCCTGAGGAATAGGTTGACGGGTCAACTGGTTGAGCGGGGAGTTACCCCACGGCTGATGAGGAGCTGACATGACCGACGTGTTCGAGCTCGTTCGTCTCGGCCGCGAGTTCCGCGCGGCGGGCGACCCGAGCAGCGCGGTGCGCTTCCTGGCGGAAGCGGCCGACGCCGTCCCCACCGACCGCTCCGTCCTGACCGAACTGGCGCTGGCGCACTTCCAGACCGCCTCGCTGGGCAACGCCGAGCGCGTGCTGCGCACCCTGCTCGACCTCGACCCCAGCGACGGGTACGCCCGGCTGCTCCTGGGGCGCACGCTGAGCAGGCAGAGCCGTCACGGCGAGGCGCTGCCGCAGCTCCGGCTGGCCGCCGCGCTCACCCGCGACCCCGACGTCGCCGCCGAGGTCGAGCGGGTCGAGGCACGCGTCTAGTGCGGTGACCGCGCCAGACGCGAGTCCACCCCGGACCCGGTGCCCCCCGCGAGACGACTCGCGGGGGGCGCTCGGCTGTCCGGGGGCGGTTCAGAACAGGCTGGGCGGCTCGTCCTCGGCCTTCGCCGCGGCGGCGTCCTCCCAGCGGTAGGTGCGCAGGTCGACCTTGCCGTCGTCGGCGAGCACGCCCTCCGCCGCGAGCCGCTGGAGCTGCTCCTCGGCGATGTGCGGGGCGCAGGTGCCGTTGGCGCGCAGCACCCGGTGCCACGGCAGGTCGCCGCCGTCGTTGTTCAGCACCTGCCCGACCAGCCTGGGGGAGGGGGCTCGGGACAGGTCGGCCACGTCGCCGTAGGTCGCCACCCGGCCGCTGGGGATCTTTCGCACGACCTCGCGGATCATCTCGTGCAGCTGCTCGTCCACGTGGTCGAGTGTGGCACTTGGAACTCCGGTGGCCGGGCCGGGTCGGGGTCACGTCCCGGCCACCGGAGGAGCTGGTGGGGGTGAACCGGCTCACAGTGCCCGGTACCTCCACCAAAATGGCCTAGACCATTTCTCCTGTCAAGGAATTCTTTCCCGGACACGTCGCTGACCTGCGGGTTCGTCAGCCCGAACGCTCACGCGGAGTGAGCCGGGAACCACTCTGGGCCACCCGGCGGGTGCTCCCTCACCTTGTCGGTGCGACGTGGTTCCATCTCTCCCGTGGTCGCCAACTCCTCGCCCCTGCTGGTGCGCCGGTCGCCGGAGGACCGGCCCCGCCCGCACTGGGACGAGGCGGCGCGGGGGGTGTTCGACCACGCGGGCGGGTTCCTGCGGGTCCTGGGCGGACCGGGCACCGGGAAGACCACGCTGCTGGCCGAGGTGGCCGCCGACCGCGTGCTGCGCGGCGGGTCCGATCCGGAGAGCGTCCTGGTCCTGACGGCGAACCGGCAGGCGGCCGTGGCGATGCGGGCGAGGATCACCCGGCTGCTGACCTCCGAGGACGATCCCGGTGAGACCGTGCTGCGCACGGTGCGGGAACCGCTGGTGCGCACGGTCCACTCCTACGCGTTCGCCGTGCTGCGCGCGCGGGCCGTGCTGGCGGGCGACCCGCCGCCCCGGCTGCTGTCCGGTCCGGAGCAGGACGCGCTGGTGCGCGAACTGCTGGCGGGCGACGTGGAGGACGGCGCGCCCCGGTGGCCGGAACGGCTGCGGCCCGCGCTCACCCTCCCCGGCTTCACCGCCGAGCTGCGCGACCTGCTGCTGCGCGCCACCGAACGCGGCCTCGGCCCGGAGGACCTGGTCGAGCTGGGGTACGCGCAGGGCCGGGAGGAGTGGATCGCCGCCGGGCGCTTCGGGCAGCAGTACGAGGAGGTCCTGCTCCTCATGGGCGGCGACTCCTCGCCGTCGCTCGCGCCCGCCCTGGACGCCGCCGAACTGGTCGACAGCGCGCTGCTGGCGTTCGACGCCGACACCGAGCTGCTGGAGACCGAACGGCGCCGCGTGCGGCACGTGTTCGTCGACGACGCCCAGCACCTCGACCCGCAGCAGCACGAGCTGATCGAGCGGATCGGCTCGACGGCCCACGAGTTCCTGCTGACGGGCGACCCGGACCAGGCGATCTTCTCCTTCCGCGGCGCCGACCCCGACCTGCTCGCCGACGCGGACCCGCTGGGTCGGGCGACCGTCGTGCTGACGCGGGGGCACCGGATGACCCCGGAGGTGCGCGCCGCCGTGCACGGCCTCGCCGCCCGGCTGCCCGGCCGTTCCCCCGCCCGCGAGGTCGAGGGCGCGGACGGCGAGGGCACCGTGCAGGTGCGGCTGCTCGCCTCCGCCGCCCAGGAGGCGAGCTGGGTGGCGGACCAGCTGCGCCGCGCGCACCTCATCGACGGGGTCCCGTGGTCGGAGATGGCCGTGATCGCGCGGTCGGCGACCAGGGCCCTCCCCGTGCTGCAACGGGCGCTGCTCGCGGCCGGGGTCCCGGTGGCCGTGCCCGGCGACGAGCTGCCGCTGGCCCAGCAGCCCGCCGTCCGGCCGCTGCTCGCCGTGCTCCGCTGCGCGGCCGTGCCGGGCACGCTGGACGAGGACACCGCGGCGATGCTGCTGTCGTCCGCGCTCGGCGGCGCGGACCCGTTGGCGCTGCGGCGGTTGCGCCGAGGCCTGCGGCGGCTGGAGATGGCCGCGGGCGGCGACCGGGCCAGCGGGGAGCTGCTGGTCGAGGTGATCGAGTCGAACGACCGCCTGGCCGCGCTGGAGGACGCCGAGGCCGCGCCCGCGCGCCGGATCGCGCACCTGATCACCGAGGTCCGCAAGGACGTCGCCGCGCACCGCAGCGTCGAGGTCGTCCTGTGGAACCTGTGGCAGAACTGCCGCCTGGAGTCCCGCTGGGTCGCCCAGTCCTCCCGCCGGGGCACGCCGGGCATGCAGGCCGACCGCGACCTGGACGCCGTCGTCGGCCTGTTCGAGGCCGCCGCGAAGTACGTCGACCGGCTGCCGGGCTCCACCGTGGAGGGTTTCGCGGACTACCTGGCGGCGCAGCGGATCGCGGGCGACTCGCTGGCCGCGTCCGCACCGGTCGGCGAGGCCGTCGCGGTGCTGACCGCGCACGCCGCCGCCGGTCGCGAGTGGACGGTCGTCGCGATTCCCGGTGTGCAGGAGGGGAGTTGGCCCGACCTGCGGCTGCGCGGCTCGCTGCTCGGCGTCGAGCGGATGGTCGACCTCGTCGGCGGACTCGACCCCGCGGACAAGGTCTCGGCCGTCGCACCGCTGCTCGCCGAGGAGCGCAGGCTCCTGCTGGTCGCCGCCAGCCGGGCCCGCACGACGCTGATGGTGAGCGCCGTGCGCGGCGAGGACGAGCAGCCGTCGCGGTTCCTGGACGAGCTGGACGACCTGACCACGGAGGCCGTGGAACGGCCGGTGTTCACGCCCGAACGCGGGCTGGTGCTGGCCGAGCTGGTCGGCGAGCTGCGCCGCGTGCTGTGCGACACCGACACCGAACCCGAGCGGCGGCGGCGCGCCGCCGTGCAGCTCGCCCGCCTCGCGGAGGCCGGTGTTCCCGGTGCGCACCCGGACTCCTGGTACGGCCTGCCGGAGGTGTCCACCGGCGATCCGCTGTGGACGGAGGAGCACACCGTCAGCGTGTCGCCGTCGACCATCGAGGTGCTCGCCAAGTGCCCGCTGCGCTGGGTCGTCGAACGCCACGGCGGCCAGGACCCGGCCGAGCTGGCGTCGATCACCGGCACGCTGGTGCACGCGCTGGCGCAGGCCGCCGCGAGCGGCGCGGACGAGAAGGAGCTGCGGGTCAAGCTGGACGAGGCCTGGACCGCCGTCGACGCGGGCGCGCCGTGGTTCTCCCGCCGCGAGCGCATCAGGGTCGAGAGGATGCTGGACACGTTCCTCGGCTGGCTCGCGAGCAGCCGCACCCAGCTCACCCAGGTCGCCGTCGAGGAGGAGATGCTCGTCGACGTCCCCAAGCAGCCCGGCGAGCCCTGGGTGAAGGTGCGGGGCCGGGTCGACCGGCTGGAGACCGACGCCGACGGCCGCCCGATCGTGGTCGACCTGAAGACCGGCAAGCAGCCCGTGTCGAAGGACGACGCCCAGGCCCACCCCCAGCTCGCCGTCTACCAGCTCGCGACCTCGCTCGGCGGGTTCACCCACCTCGGCCTCGGCACCGAACCCGGCGGCGCCCGCCTGCTCTACGTCGCCAAGGAGGACCGCAAGACCGGCGCCGTCGAACGCTCCCAGGCCCCCCTGGACGAGCAGGGCGTCCGCGTCTGGCTCGAAGCCGTGCAGGAGGCGGCGGGCTCCAGCACCGGCCCCCGCTACACCGCCAGGGAGAACGCGGACTGCGACCGCTGCCCTGCCCGCACGACGTGCCCGGTGCACTCGTCGGGCAGACAGGTGGGACAGTGACGTCCGTGGACGTCGACCTCCGGACCAGGGCATGAGCTTCGCCAGTCCGTTCGAGGTCGCCGCCGCGCTCGGTCTGCCCAAACCCACCCCGGAACAGGCCGCCGTCGTCGCGGCACCCGTCGAACCCGCGCTGGTCGTCGCGGGCGCGGGGGCGGGCAAGACCGAGACGATGGCCGCCCGCGTCGTCTGGCTGGTCGCGAACGGGATCGTGACGCCGGACCAGGTGCTGGGGCTGACGTTCACCCGCAAGGCCGCCCGGCAGCTGGCCGAGCGGATCCGGCTGCGGCTGCGGCGGCTCGGCGGGTCGGGGCTGCTGGACGAGCTGGACCCGAGCGGGGAGCGCCGGGCCGCGGTGATGACCGCCGAGCCGGTCGTGCTGACCTACCACGCGTACGCCGGACGGCTGGTGACCGAGCACGGGCTGCGGCTGCCCGTGGAGCCCGGCGTGCGGCTGCTGACCGAGACGTCGTCGTGGCAGCTCGCGCACCGCGTCGTGTCGACGTGGACCGAGGACCTGGACACCGACAAGGTGCCGGCGACCGTGACGGGGTACCTGCTGGCGCTGGCCGGTGAGCTGGGCGAGCACCTGGTCGAGCCCGAGGCGCTGCGGGAGCACGCCGAGCGGCTGATCGGCGTGATCGAGAACGCGCCGAAGACCGCGCGGCAGAAGGACGGGCTGCCCGAGAAGCTGCGGGACGTCATCGCGGCCCAGCGGCTGCGGGTGAACCTCCTGCCGCTGCTGGAGGCCTACCAGGCGCGCAAGCGGCGGGAGGCGGCGATGGACTTCGCCGACCAGATGAGCCTCGCCGCGCGGCTGGCGAGCGAGCACCCGGAGGTCGCGCAGGGGGAGCGCGAGCGGTACGGGGCCGTGCTGCTCGACGAGTACCAGGACACCGGGCACGCGCAGCGCGTGCTGCTGCGGTCGCTGTTCGGGCGGGGCGAGCCGATGCCCGTCACGTCGGTGGGCGACCCCGCGCAGGCGATCTACGGCTGGCGCGGGGCCAGCGCGGCGAACCTGCCGCGCTTCACCACGGACTTCCCGGCCGCGCAGGGGAAACCGGCCACGCGCTACGGGCTGCTGACCAGCTTCCGCAACCCGCCCGAGGTGCTGGCGCTGGCCAACGCCGCGTCCGAGCCGCTGCGCGCCGCCGGTCTGGAGGTCGACGAGCTGCGCGCCCGCGACGGGGCCGGGCCGGGTGACGTGCGGATCGCGCTGATGACGGACGTGCGGCAGGAGCTGGACTGGCTCGCCGACACCGTCGCGCGGCAGTGGCAGGAGCACCTGGACACCGCGGACACCCCGCCCACGGCCGCCGTCCTGGTGCGGCGGCGGGCGGACATGGGCGCCATCGCCGCGGCGCTGCGGGCGCGCGGGCTGCCGGTCGAGGTCGTCGGCCTCGGCGGCCTGCTGGACGAGCCCGAGGTGCGCGACCTGACGAGCGCGCTGCGGGTGCTGGTGAACCCCCTCGCGGGCACGGCCGCCGCCCGGCTGCTGACCGGGTCCCGGTGGCGCGTGGCGGCCTTCGACCTCGCCGCGCTGTGGCAGCGGGCGCGGGAACTGGCCGGTGCGCCCAGCCGCCAGTCCGTCGTGGACGACCCGCTGTCGGTGCTGGCGGACGCGCTGCCCGGCGAGCACGCCGAACAGGCGGGCCTGGCCGACGCGCTGGACGACCCCGGCGACGCGACCGCGTACTCGCCGGAGGGCTACCGGCGCATCCGCAGGCTGGGCGGCGAGCTGGCGGCGCTGCGCCGCAGGCTCGACCAGCCGCTGCCCGAGCTGGTCGCGGACGTCGAGCGCACGCTGCTGCTGGACATCGAGTCGATGGCCCGCCCCGGCGGGGTCGGCCGGGCGCACCTGGACGCGTTCGCCGACGTGGTCTCGGACTTCGCCGCCGCCAGCCCGTCGGCGACGCTGCCGTCGCTGCTGGACTACCTGTACACCGCCGAGCACGCCGAGGACGGCCTGGAGCCCGGTGAGGTGGAGGTCGCCGAGAACCGGGTGCAGATCCTGACCATGCACTCCGCCAAGGGCCTGGAGTGGCACATCGTCGCCGTGCCGCACGTCGTGAAGGACGTCTTCCCCGGCCGCCGCAAGACGTCGTGCTGGCTCAAGGCCGTCGCCGAGCTGCCCGCGGACCTGCGCGGCGACGCCGAGGACCTGCCGAAGCTGCGCATCCCCGGCGGCAGCGACCGCAAGGAGGTCGAGCTGGCCCTCACCCTGCACGCCGAGGAGTTCGAGGAGCGGCGGCTCGTGGAGGAGCGCCGCCTCCTCTACGTCGCGCTGACCCGGTCCGAGCACAGCCTGCTCGTGTCCGGGCACTGGTGGGGCGAGACGGGCGAGAAGGTCAAGGGGCCCTCACCGTTCCTGGTCGAGCTGCACGAGGCCCTCACGACCGCCGAGCACCCGCCGGGTGACGTCGTCGCCTGGGCCGACCCGCCCGCGGAGAACGAGGCGAACCCGCTGACCGGCGAGGAGAAGTCCGCGCAGTGGCCCGCCGACCCGCTCGGCGCGCGGCGCGGGGCCGTCGCGGACGGCGCGGCGATGGTGCTGGCGGCCCTCGACCAGCGCCTCGAAGCGTCCCGGCGGGACCGGTACGCGCCGCCCGAGGCCGACGAGGCCCCGCTGCCCGAACCCCCGCCGGAGTTCGAGCCACCACCGGACGAGGCCGAGCACGAGCCGCCGCCGGAGTTCGACGACGGCCCGCCGCCGGAGGACGTGCCCGAGCCGGACGAACCCGAACCCGTCGACGACGTGCCTGTGGAGGACGTGCCCGTGGAGGACGTGCCCGTGGAGGACGTGCCCGTCGAGCCCGACCTCGACGAGCCCGCCCCGCTCGACGAGGAGGACGAGCTGGACCCGGAGGGCTGGTCGCGCGACGTGGACGTGCTGCTCGCCGAACGGGCCGCCGCCGCCAACCGGCGGGAACGGGTCACCATGCCCGAGCACCTGTCGGTGAGCCAGCTCGTCGAGCTGGCCGCCGACCCGGACCAGCTGGCCCGCAGGCTGCGCCGCCCGCTGCCGTTCCCGCCCAACCCGATGGCCCGCCGCGGCACGGCGTTCCACACGTGGCTGGAGAAGCGGTTCGGCGCGAGCAGGCTGCTGGACATCGACGAGCTGCCGGGCGCGGCCGACGACGGCGCTGCCCCGGACACGGAGCTGGAACGCCTCAAACGGGCGTTCCTGGCCAGCGAGTGGGCCGACCGGATGCCGCACGACGTCGAGGTGCCGTTCGAGGCCGAGGTCGACGGGATGTCCGTGCGCGGCCGGATGGACGCCGTGTTCGCGGACCCGGACGGCGGCTGGACCGTCGTGGACTGGAAGACCGGCGCGGTGCCGGACACCGACAAGCTGCCCGCGCTGTCGGTGCAGCTGGCCGCCTACCGCCTGGCGTGGGCCGCGCTCGCTGGGGCCGAGGTGGAGAGCGTGCGGGCGGCGTTCCACTACGTGCAGCACGACCACACGCTGAGGCCGACGGACCTGCTGGACGCGGCGGGTCTGCGGGCGCTGATCCGGTCGGTGCCCGCTACGAGCTGACGCGGGAGGAGGCCGGGACCTCTTTGAGCACCCGGTCGTAGAGCACTTCGAGCAGCCAGCGGCCGAACAGCGACGGGCCGAACTCGGTCGACCGGTCCTCCGGCGGCACCAGCAGTTCCGCCGTGTAGAAGAACTCGCCCGACTCCCCGGTGCTCGACTCCTCGGCCGCCACGACACCGATGCCGTAGTAGTCCAGCTCGATCAGCGGCCACGACTCGCGCCCCTGCGGACCGGGCAGCACGACCGCGCACGGCGCGAGCGTCATCAGCGTCCCGCACGACTGGAGCGCGCGGTCCACCGTGGACTCGCCGACCAGGACGCCGACCAGTTCGACGGCCGAGACCGGCAGCTGGTCGTGGGCGGTCGGTTCGAACCAGGAGCGGAACCAGGAGGGGTCGGCCTGGGGCGGCCACCCGTTCGCGGTCCGCCACTCGTGCACGTCGTCGCGCACCCGCACGACTGCCGAGACCTGGTGGCCGAGCACGGCCACGTCGGGTACGACGGTGCCGCGCCAACCCAGTGCCGACGCGGCTTGGTGGAGGAGCGGTTGCACTCGGGCATCCTATGGGTGGTTGCGGGGGCAAGGACAGTGGTCAACAGCGCTGGGTGCCGTCCCGGCAGCCGAGTGTGATCAGATCACACCGGCGGCGGTTCCGGCGGTGCCGAGTGGCAGCGGTCTCATACCGCTGAACGGCCTATCCTCAACGCCCACGCGATCAGGGGCAGCTGGAGGGGCAGCCTGCCCCACGCGATGGCCTTCGCACGTGGGCCCCGGTGCCGGTGGTCAAGGGCCATCCTCACGTTGGCCGGGAAGACCGCTGTGAACAGGCAGGCGGCGGCCAGCCCGCCGAGGCGCCTGGTCTTCGGCACGGCCACCGCGGCCGCCACCGCCAACTCCGCGACACCGGACGCGTAGGTCCAGGTCCGGGGCTTGCCGGGCAGCGAGCGCGGCACGATCGAGTCGTACGGCGCGGGCTTGGCGAAGTGCGTCACCCCGGCCGCGCCGAGGAGTGCGGCCAGCGCGAGCGCCGACCGCGAGCGGGAACGAGCGGGGTCCATGGAGCAACACTGTCACGACTCGCCGCCGGTCGCACGGACGGGGCCTCTGAACCGTTCGGGGGACCGCCACCAGGCCGGTGGTCGAACGGGTGTTCTACGGAATCGGTCGGTTCCGCCCGCGGTGAACCGCACCACACCGACCGTTCCACCAGGACGGTCGCCCGCCCGCGGCGACGACACCGCGCGGACGGGGCCGACCACCGCTCGGAGCGGCGGGCGACGGTTTACTCTTCCCGGTCGTGACCGCTGATCGGGTAGATCCCGGACCGTCGGAGCGAGCGGCAGTCGCCGCCCTCGCGGATGAATTCCTGAAGTCCCTGCGGGAGTGGATCACCATCCCGTCGATCAGCACGGACCCGGCGCACCACGGCGACGTGGCCGCGTCGGCCCGCTGGCTCGCCGACGCGCTGCGCGCCGACGGGTGGCCGGAGGTGGCCGTCTGGGACCACGGTCCCGCGCTGCCCGCCGTGTACGCGTGCTGGCCCGCCGACGACCCGGCCGCCCCGACCGTGCTGGTCTACGGGCACCACGACGTGCAGCCCGTCGACCCGCCGGAGGCGTGGGAGCACCCGCCGTTCGCGGGCGTCGTGGTCGGCGAGGAGCTGTTCGGCCGCGGCGCCAGCGACGACAAGGGCCAGGTCGCCATGCAGATGCTCGGCGTCCGGGCCCACCTGGCGGCGACCGGTGCGCGGGCTCCGGCCGTGACGCTCAAGTTCTTCGTGGAGGGCGAGGAGGAGTCCGGGTCGCCGCACCTGGCCGACCTGCTCGACCGGCACGCCGCCGACCTCGCGTGCGACCTCGTGGTGTTCACCGACACCCCGCTGCACGCGCGCGACGCGCCCACCGTGAACACCGGCCAGCGCGGGGTGCTCGGCGCGGAGGTCACCTTCACCGGCGGCGCCTCGGACGTCCACTCCGGCCGGGTCGGCGGCGGTGTGCCCAACCCGGCCACGGCCCTCGCCCGCCTCGTGGCCGCACTGCACGACGACGACGGCCGCGTCCGGCTGCCCGGCTTCTACGCCGACGTGGCGGAGCCGACCGCCGCCGAGCGCGCCGACTACGCCGCGCTGCCGTTCGACGAGGCCGACTGGCTCGCGGCGAACGCGGGCGGGGCGCGGGCCGTCGCGGGCGAGGCGGGCTGGTCGACCCTGGAACGCGTGTGGGTGCGGCCGACCGCCGAGGTCAACGGCATCAGCGGCGGGTACACCGGGCCGGGGCTGAAGACGATCGTGCCGCGCGAGGCGTCGGTGAAGCTGTCGTTCCGGCTCGTGCCGAACCAGGTGCCCGCCGCCGTCGCCGACGGGCTGCGCGAGTTCGTCGCCGCCCACACGCCCGACGGCATCACCGCCCGCGTGGCGCTGAGGGGCGACGGCACCCCGCCGTACGCGGTCGACGTGGCCCACCCGGCCGCCGTGGCCGTGCACGTGGCCGTCAGCGAGGCCTTCGGGCAGCGGGCCCGGTACAGCCGCACCGGCGGTTCCGGTCCCGCCGCGGTCCTGCACGCGACCCTCGGCGTGCCCGTCGTCTACCTCGGCGCGACCTTGCCGGATGATCGGATCCACGCGCCGAACGAACGCGTGGTCCTGCCCCTGCTGCTACGAGGCGCCGAAGCCGCCGCCCGGTTGTGGCGATCACTCCCTGAGAGGCTGTCATGATTCGGCGGCTCAACCCTGCCGACCGGCTGACCGACCGGCCGGACCACTCGCTGGTCGGCGTCATCAAGATGCCGGACCGCCCGCAGAGCCCGGCCCGTGCCATCATCAAACGGGTCGTCGGGGCCACCGGCGCCCTGTTCGCGGCCGTCCTCATCGTCTACCTCGACCGCGACGGCTACCGCGACGTGAACGGCGACGGGCTGTCCCTGCTGGACGCCGTCTACTACGCCACGGTCTCCCTCTCCACCACCGGCTACGGCGACATCGCCCCCGCCAGTTCGTCCGCGCGCCTGGTCAACGTCCTGGTCATCACCCCCTTGCGGGTGCTGTTCCTGATCGTCCTGGTCGGCACGACCCTCGAAGTCCTCACCGAGCGTTCTCGGCAGGCGTTCCGCATTCAGAAGTGGAGGACCAAGGTGCGCAACCACGTGGTCGTGGTCGGGTACGGGACCAAGGGCCGCTCCGCGGTCAGCGCCCTGCTCGGCGACGGCGTGTCACCCAGCCACATCGTGGTCGTGGACACCGTCCAGGAGTCGCTGGACTCCGCGTCCTCGATCGGCCTGGTGACCGTGCACGGCTCCGGGACGCGCAACGACGTCCTGCGGGTCGCGGGCGTCCCGAACGCGCGGGCGGTGGTCGTGGCCGCGAACCGGGACGACACGGCGGTCCTGGTGACGCTGACCGCCCGCGAGCTCGCGCCCAAGGCCCAGATCGTCGCGTCGGTGCGCGAGCGCGAGAACGAGCACCTGCTGCGCCAGTCCGGCGCGGACTCCGTGGTGGTGTCGAGCGAGACCGCCGGACGCCTGCTCGGCATGGCCACGTCGACGCCGTCGGTCGTGGACATGGTCGAGGACCTGCTCACCCCCGACGCCGGGCTCGCCATCGCCGAGCGCGACGTGGAGCCGTCGGAGATCGGCGGCTCGCCCCGGCACCTGCCGGACATCGTGCTGGGGGTCGTGCGGAACGGGAACCTGTACCGGGTGGACGCGGCCGAGGCCGACGCCATCGAGTCCGGGGACCGCCTGCTGTACATCAAGAAGGTGACCCCGCCGGAAGAGTCGTGAACACGGGTGGCGCCCTCGGCGAGGGCGCCACCCGGCGGACCGCGACGCCGGGCCGGCGCCCTCAGCGGGGCGCGAGCGGAACGGACAGCACGAACGTCGCTCCCGCCCCACCCGGCGCGGGCGGGGCGCAGACGAGGTCGCCGCCGTGCGCCCGTGCCACGCCCCTGGCGATGGCCAGGCCGAGGCCGGAGCCGCCGTGGCGGCGGTCGCGGGCCTCGTCGAGCCTGGTGAGGCGGTCGAAGATGCGCTCCCGGTCGGCGGACGCCACGCCCGGCCCGTTGTCCTTCACGCTCACGAGCGCGCGGCCCGCGAACACGCTGACACCCAGCCGCACCTCGCCCCGCGGGCCGGTCGCCTGCCTGGCGTTGTCGGAGAGGTTGACCAGCACCTGGGCGAGCCGCTGCGGATCACCGTCGACGACCACCGGCACCCCCTCGGCCTCGATGTCCAGCTCCGGGGCGAGGAGCCTGCTGCGGGCCACCTCCGCCTCGGCCAGCGCGAGCAGGTCCACCGGCTCGAACTGGAGTTCCAGCCCCGCGTCGATCCTGGCCAGCGCGAGCAGGTCGTCCACCAGGCGGCCCGCGCGCCGGGATTCCCGCACCAGCAGCAGGTTCATCCGGTCGCGCTCCTCGGCGCCCGCCTCGTCCAGGCCGGTCTGCATCAGCGCCTCGGCCACGGCCTGCACGCCCGCGATCGGCGTGCGCAGCTCGTGCGCCGCGTCCGCGACGAACCGCTTGGTCCGCTCCTCCGACGCCCGCGCCGCGGCTTCCGCACCCTCCAGCGCGTCCAGCATGTCGTCGAACGCCGCCGCCGTGCGGCCCAGCTCGTTGTTGGTGCGCAACGGGTTCAGCCGCCTGCCGCGGTGGCCTCCGGTGATCGAGCGGGCGAGGGTGGTCATCGTGTCCAGCGGCGCCAGAGCCCGCCGCACGACGAAGACCAGCGCGCCCGCCGTGACGGCCAGCGCACCGAGACCGACGGCGACCAGGAGGTTCCGCAGGCGGATCTGCGCGGCGGACAGGACCGTCGTGTCGCCGTAGAGCGTGATCTTCGAGCCGTCCGGCAGGTCGCGCTGCACGATCTTGAACCGCTCGTCGTCGTCCGGCGCGCTGCCGAAGGTGGCACCGTTCGGCGCGACCAGCAGCACCTGCACGCCCATGCCGTCGACCTTGTGCACCAGCTGGTTGCCCGAGTACTTCTGCGTCTTCGCCAGCTGCTGCGCCGTGCGCGCCCGGTCCAGCAGCACGGTCTCGACGTCGCGGCTCGACTGCGACGCGAACAGCGCGTCCACGGTGAACACCAGCGTCACCATGACCGCGAACAGCACGAGCACCACCGACAGGGTCACGCGCCTGCGCAGCGAGACCGTCTTCAGCCTGCTCACGGCTCGTCGGCCCGCAGCACGTACCCGAGGCCGCGCACGGTGTGCAGCAACCGGGGGCCGTTCTCCTCCAGCTTGCGCCGCAACGCGCTCACGTGCACCTCGACCAGGTTCGGGTCGTAGTCCTCGTAGCCCCACACGGCCGTGAGGATCTGGGTCTTGCCGACGACGCGGCCGCGCTGCGCGGCCAGGTAGCGCAGCAGGCGCAGCTCCGTCGCCGTCAGCTCCACCGGTGCGGACCCGCGCAGCACCACGCCGGAATCGGCGTCCACCACCAGGTCGCCGATCTGCACGGTGGACGGGGTGCGACCCAGCCTGCGCAGCACCGCGCTCACCCTCGCCACGAGTTCGGCCAGCACGAACGGCTTCACCAGGTAGTCGTCCGCGCCCTGGTCCAGGCCGCGCAGCCGGTCCGCCACCCCGTCGCGCGCGGTCAGCATCACCACGCCGGCCCCGCTGGACCGCCGCACCACCTCCAGCAGCGCGAACCCGTCCCGCCCCGGCAGCATCACGTCCAGCACCACCAGGTCGGGCCGGAACCGCGCCAGGTCGCTCTCCAGCTCCCGCCCGTCCGGCCGCAGCAGCACCTGGTACCCGGTGTCGCGCAGCGCCGATCCCACGGCGGCACCGATCGCCTCGGCGTCCTCGACGACCAGCACCCGCGCGGCAGTAGACACCACCACATTCTGCTGCCGCCCGGCCGCCTCCCGCTCGGGGAGGGCGCCGGCTTCAGGTACCGCTCAGTTGATCATCAACTGTGCGGGTGGGGTTACCGGGGAACAGCCGGTCTGCGACGATCCTCCGCGTGGCGGTGAGGCGTAGCCCGGTGAGCTGGGGGCTGGTCCTCCTGGTCATCGCACTGGTGGGACTGGGCACAGCGGTCGCCGTGTGGTGGCCGCTGTCCGGCGTGGGCGAGAGCGAGCGGGTCACCGCGACCGTGGTGAAGTCGGCGTCGTGCGGCAAGAGGGAGCTCGACCAGGTCGAGGTGACCGTCGGCGGCAGGGTGCGGACGGTCCCGCTGGACGGGTGCGGGCACGGTGAGCGGGAGACCCTGGAGGTGCTGCTGCCCGAGGACACGTCCGGGAACTTCACCGTGCAGACGGCCGGGGCCGTGTCGGACGCCGTGCCGCTGCCGCAGCGGCTGGAGACGCTGATGCTGTGCCTCAGCGGGCTGGCGGGCGGCTTCTACGCGTACCTGGTCAGCAGGCCCGTGCCCCGGTTGAGGTCGGCCGCCTGACGCGGTGGGTCAGCCGACCGCGCCCGCCGGGGCGGCGTAGGTGTTGCAGGCGTCGGTGGAGTTGGCCTCGAAGCCGCTGAGCGCCCAGTCGCCCTGGTTGGTCGGGCTGCCGTGGGCGTTCTTCTCCGGGCTCTCCTCCATCGCGTACTGGAAGTCCTCCTCGGCGCGGCGGGCCAGGTCGGTCGTGATCGAGCCCCGGCCCGCGGCGGCACCGAGGAACATGCCGGCGAAGCAGTTCGCCTGGAGTTCGATGCGGCGCGACATCTCCAGGCCCGCCGGGGTCTTCTCGCCCGCGTTGACGATCTTCAGGTCGGCCGCGCGGAGCATCCCGGTCATCGCCTGGACGTGGTGGCCGTACTCGTGCGCCAGCGTCGCCAGGTGCGTGGCCGGGCGGTCGCCGCCGCCGTTCTCGCGCAGCCTGCTGGTGGGCATGTAGATCATCCGGTTGCGCCCGCAGTAGTAGGCGACGGCGTCCTCGGAGGCGGGAGCGGCGCCGCACGGGCCGTTCGACAGCTCCGGCGCGGCGTCCAGCGACGGCGGTTCGAACGGGAGGTTCGCGTCCTTCAGCACCGGGGCCCACGCGGTGTCCAGGCAGACCACGCCCGCGGCGTAGTAGTCGGCCAGCTGCTGGTCCGAGGTGCCGAACGCGGGCAGTTCGCAGGTGATCTCGGGCAGCGGCCTCGGGGTGAGGAGGAGCGGGTGGTCCTCCAGGCGTTGCACGGGGCGGGGGCGCACGGCCTCGGCGCTGGTCGGGGCCATGGCCGCCGTGTACGGGGCGGCGACGGCGCGGCCGGGGACCTGCCTGGTGCCGTCGATGCGGCTGAGCAGGCCCAGGCCGAGCACGGCGCAGAGGATCATGGTGAACACGCCGACCAGCGCGGCCGGGTTGTTCCCCGGCTGCTCGACCACCCGGTGCTCGACCACCACCGCGGCCTCGGAGGGCTCGGCGGGCTCGTCGAGGTCCAGCACGCCCGCGAACACCACGGTCTCGGCGTCGTCGGGATCGCGGACGACCCCGACCGGCTCGACCCGCTCGGTGACCGGGGACGGCGCCTCCGGCTTGGGCGCGGTGATGAACTGGGTGGCCTCGGCGGCGCGGAAGATCTCGGCCACGCCGAACGTCCCGGCCACCGGCGTCCCGGCCACCGGAGGGGTCGGGGGCTTCTCGGCGGGGGCGGTCCCGCTCCGGGCGACCGCGAAGAACTCCATGGCCTCGGCGGTCAGGAAGGTGTCCGGCTCGTCGGCCACCACCGGAGGCGGGGCGTCGGCCGCAGGCTCGTCGACCACCGGGGCGTCGGTCACCGGCTCGTCGGTCACCGGGGCGTCGGGCTCGGCCGCGACCCCCTCGACCGCGGGGTCGTCAGCGGTCCCGTCCGCGGGCACGACGCCCGCCTCCGACTCCCCGACGGCCGACCCCGCCGCCGAGTCCTCCGGCACCCCGTCCGCTCCCGAACCAGCCCGCACAGCCACCCCGCCGTCGCCACCGACCACGCCACCACCACCGGGTCCGACAGCCGGAGGAAGCCCTCCACCGCTGCTGACCTGGCGACCATCATCCACGACGCCCCCACCTGCCGACTCCCGCGGCGGTGTCACGCCCTCGTCGCCCACGGGCTCAGCTGACGCTCTGCGCGTCCGACACCCACGTGTTGCAGGCGCTCGTCTCGTTGTTCGTGAACCCGTCCATGACCCACTGGGCGTTGCGCTCGGGCGCGCCGTGGTCGCGGGTGGGGTACACGGGGTAGTCGCCCCTGGTGCTCGCGTCGCGCAGCGCCACGTCGATCACGTCCCTCGGGATGGCACCGTGCGAAAGGGGTGCGAGGGTCATCCCGCCGAAGCAGGTCGCCTGCAACTCCTTGCGGCGGTTCAGGTCGAGGCCTGCCGGGGTGTCCCAGCCGCCCTTGTCGTACTGCGCCTCGCCCGAGGCCCGCAGGATCCCGGACAACCACTGGATGTGGTGACCGTACTCGTGCGCGAGCTGCCCGAGGTACTTGCCGGGGTGGTTCGGGTTGTTCGAGCCCTGCTCGCCCGCGTAGTAGTTCGCCGTCCAGTAGATCGTCCCGTCGCAGTACATCGCGGTGCGGTCCGGACCCATCTGGCCGCACGGGTTGGTGATCGTGGACGTGACGATGACCAGCTCGACGGGCTGGTAGGGCAGGTTGGACTTGGTGAACGACGGCTTCCACATGCTCTCGATGCACGGCAGCGCGGCGCGCAGGAAGGTGTCCTGCCCGGCCGGGGAGTAGTCCATGCCGGGCAGCGCGCAGCCGTCGATGTCGAACGCGCCGAGACCGGGCTGGTGGATCGGGTTGTCACCGAGCTTGATGACGGCCTTCGGACCCGCCTGCTTGGACGAGGTGGCCGACGCGGTCGCCGGCCTGCTGGTGCTGGCGCGACCGCCGCTGGTCGTGGCGGCGGTGGTCGTGGTGGTCGTCGGGGGCGTGTAGCTGTAGGTCGAGTAGCCGGAGTACCCGGCGTCGCTGGCCCGGTTCGGCGTGCCGGTCGCGGCGACCACGCCGATCACCGCGATGCCGAGGATCGCGACGGCGAACAGGACGCCCGCGACGAGCGGGCCGCTGCTCTTCTTCGGCTGGTAGGGCGGGTACTGCGGGGGCGGGCCCCAGCCGGGCGGACCGGGAGGGCCGGGAGGGGTCGGGCCGGGCTGGAACCGCGTCCGCTGAGGTGGCGGCGGGTGACCCCACGGGCTGGGCGGCGGCGCGGCCACCGGCGGCGGCATGACCGGGCGCGGCGGCGGCACCGGCGGGCGGGCCTGCGGCGGCTGCGGGCGCAGGCCGGGCCACTGCGACTGCTGCGGCGGGCCCTGAGCGGGCTGCTGGGGGTGCAATGGCGCGGGCACCGGAGGCGGCCCTACCGGTCGGGGTGGCGGCCAGCCACCCGGCGGCGGTGGTTGCGTCATTGGTTGAGGTTCCCCCATTATCGCTTCTACCCGAATCAGCACAAGAGCATAGGCGGACTCCGCTATTGTCCGCGGCCGTGTTGAAAAACTGGGGAGTGGCGCTGGTCGGCGCCATCGCGCTGTGCGGTTTCACCGGGCCCGCGTTCGCCCAACCCACCAGCGGCCAACCGCTCCCCGGCGCCTTCGGCACCGACGTCCGGCTCAAGTTGGAACGCGACGGCAAGGTCACCGTCACCGAGGTCGTCACGGTGCCGGAGGGCACGACCGCGCGGCGCACGGTGCCGCTGCGGATCGCCGTCGGCGAGGACCGGGACCGGGTGTTCGAGATCAATGACGCCTCCGTCGAGGGCTCGGGCTCGGCGTCCGCGAACGCCGAGGAGTTCACCGTCTCGGTCAACTCCGGCACCTCCACTATTCACTACGTGCTGGTGGGCGCAGTCGCTCAAATCGGTGACACCCTGGAATTGCGCTGGCAGCCCGCGAGCGGCTGGGACACCCCCCTCGACTCGGTGTCGATGTCGGTCATCGCACCGGATGCGCCCAGGTCGGTGACCTGCCTGGCCGGTCCGCCCGGCTCGTCGTCGCCGTGCACGACCGCCGAGCTCGGCGACGGCCGAGGCGTCCGCGCGAAGGAGATCGACCTGCCGCCCGGCGACCGGGTCGACATCGCGGTCGGCCTCCAGGACGGGGCCGCGCCCGCGAACGCCAGGGTCGTGGAGAGCGGGGGCCTCGCCGCCGCGTTCGCCCTCACCCCGGCGAGCGCCGTGGCGCTGCTGGTGCTGGTGGTCGCGCTGGTCGGCGGCTTCGTCCTGCTCTGGTTCCTGCGCGGCCGCGACGCCCGCGCGCTGGCCGCCGACGTCGGACCGGTCGACGTGCTGGTCGCGGGCCCCGGCGGCGGGGTCGCGTTCGCCTCGCCGGACGGCGTGCTGCCCGGCCAGGTCGGCACGGTCGTGGACGAGCACGTCGACGTGGTGGACGTGACCGCGACGATCATCGACCTCGCCGTCCGCAACTACCTGTGGATCTCCGAGGTCGGGTCGGCTGGCGGGGTGCTGGACTGGACCCTGGTCCGGCGCAACCCGGTCGACGACTCGCTGTCCGGCTACGAGCGCGCGGTCTTCGAGGCGCTGCTGCCGGAGGGCACCGACTCCGTGCTGGTCTCCGAGCTGCGCGGCCGCAAGATCGACCTCGGCGAGGTGCGGGACCGCCTCTACACCGACGTGGTCGAGAAGAACTGGTTCACCCGCCGCCCGGACGCCGTCCGCGGCCGGTGGTCGCTCTACGGGGTGGTGCTGGCGGTGGCCGGGGTCGGTCTCACCGTCGGTCTCGCGTTCAGCGGCGGCGCGGCGCTGCTCGGCCTGGTCGTCGTGGTCGCGGGCCTCGCGCTCACGGTCGGCGCCCGCTCGATGCCCGCCAGGACCAAGCGCGGCAGCGCGCTGCTGGAGCACGTCCGCGGCCTGCGCGGCTACCTCCACTCGGTCTCGCCGGGCGACATCCCCGAGTCCGACCGCGAGATGGTCTTCTCCCGCTCCCTGCCCTACGCGGTGGTGCTCGGGGCGACGGACCGCTGGCTCGGCGCGTTCGCGCCCCTCCCGTCCGGCGCGGGCGGCACACCCGGCCTCTACTGGTTCGGGGAGTCCGAGAGCAGTCCGGACCTCGGCCGGTTCGCGCGGCACTTCCCGGCGTTCCTCGGCGCGCTCGACGGTGTGCTCGCCCAGGCGGGGCACCTCCGATCACTCCGGGGCCAGAAGCCGTAGGCTGCTTTCATGGCGCTACCCGAACTGCACAGGTTCACGCTCCCCAACGGACTGCGGGTGGTGCTCGCCCCCGATACGAGTGCCCCGGTGGTCGGCGTGAGCGTGCACTACGACGTCGGCTTCCGATCCGAGCCGGAGGGCCGCACCGGCTTCGCGCACCTGTTCGAACACCTGATGTTCCAGGGCAGCGAGAGCTTGGAGAAGCTGGCCCACTTCCGGCACGTGCAGTCCTCGGGCGGCACGTTCAACGGGTCGACGCACCCCGACTACACCGACTACTACGAGGTGCTGCCGTCGGCGGCACTGGAGCGCGCGCTGTTCCTCGAAGCGGACAGGATGCGCGCACCGAAGATCACCCAGGAGAACCTCAACAACCAGATCGACGTGGTGAAGGAGGAGATCCGCCTCAACGTGCTGAACCGGCCGTACGGCGGGTTCCCCTGGATCCTGCTGCCGCCGGTGCTGTTCAAGACCTTCCCGAACGCCCACAACGGCTACGGCGACTTCACCGACCTGGAGAACGCGACCGTCGAGGACTGCGCCGCCTTCTTCGACACCTACTACGCGCCGGGCAACGCCGTGCTGACGGTGGCGGGCGACTTCACCGTCGACAACGCCCGCGCACTGGTCGAGAAGCACTTCGGCGACGTGCCCGCGCGGACCGTGCCCGAGCGCCCGTCGTTCGCCGAGGACGCCCCCAAGGGTGAGGTCCGCGCCGAGCAGACCGACCCGCACGCGCCGTTCCCCGCCGTCGCGATCGGCTACCGCGTCCCGGACCCGGTGACCGAACTGGACGCCTACCTCGCCTACCTCGTGCTGGCGGGCGTGCTGACCGACGGCGACGGCTCCCGGCTCCAGCAGCGGCTGGTGCACCGCGACGCCATCGTCACGGACATCAACGCGGGCTGCGGCCTGTTCGGCCCGCTGGAGGCGCGCGACCCGGACAGCTTCACGATCACCGCGATCCACGCGCCGGACGTGCCGGTCGAGCGGGTCGTCGCCGCGCTGGACGAGGAGCTCCAGCTGCTCGCCGAGCAGCCGCCGACGGTCGAGGAGCTGGCCAAGGTGACGGCCCGCTGGGCGTCCACCATGCACCGCGAGCACGACCGGCTCACCAACCGCACGCTGGCCCTCGGGTCGGCCGAGCTGCTGTTCGGCCGCGCCGAGCTGATCCACGAGCTGCCCGACCGCATCGCCGCCGTGACCGTCGACGAGGTCGCCGCCGCGGCGAAGGCCCTGCGTCCCGACTCGCGCGCCGTCCTGATCGTCAACCCCGCCAACGCCGGAGGTACCGAGTGACCGCCCCAGTGTCGCACCGCAGCGCCGACGAGATCGGCCGCACGGAGCAGGGGCCCCGCCCGCTTCCGGAACTCGGCGAGCAGCGCCCGTCCGCCGACCTGTCCACCGTCGACACGACGATCGCCAACGGCCTGCGGGTGATCGCGGTCCGCCGCGCGTCCGTGCCGATGGTCGAGGTCCGCCTGCGGATCCCGTTCGCCGACCCGGCCGCCTCCAGCGTCGGCTCGCAGCACTCGGCGTGGGCCGAGGTGCTGGCGAACACCATCCTCACCGGCACCGCCACCCGCGACCGGATCGCGATCGACACCGAGCTGGCCCTGGTCGGCTCGGAGCTGGACGCGGTCGTGGACCCCGAGCGGCTGAGCATCTCCGGCAGCGTCCTGGCCACGGGCCTGGACACCGTCCTCGACGTGATCCGCGACGTGCTGACCGGCGCGACCTACCCGGCCGACGAGGTGGACCGCGAGCGCGACCGCCTCGTGGAGCGGATCGCGCTGGCCCGCTCGCAGCCGAACGTGATCGCCCGCGAGGCCCTCCAGAAGCACCTCTACGGCGACCACCCGTTCGCCAAGGAGATGCCGGAGGCCGAGGAGGTCGCGCGGGTGTCGCGCGAGGAGGTCGTGGCGCTGCACGCGAAGGCCGTGCTGCCCAGGGGTTCCGTGCTCGTGCTGGTCGGCGACGTCGACCCGGACGCCGTCATCGGCACCGTCGAGTCCGTGCTGGCCGGGTGGACCGGCGAGGGCACCGCCGTCACGATCAGCCCGCTGCCCCCGGTCACGCCCGGCGACGTCGTGCTGGTCCACCGGCCCGGCGCCGTGCAGTCGCAGATCCGGCTCGCGGGCCGCGCGGTCCAGCGGACCGACCCGAAGTACCCGGCGCTCCAGCTCGCGAACCTGGTCTACGGCGGCTTCTTCTCCTCCCGCCTGGTGGAGAACATCCGCGAGGACAAGGGGTACACCTACAGCGCCCGCTCGCACTCGGAGTTCACCCCGCACGGCGCCAGCCTGATGATCGACGCGGACACCGCGAGCGACGTGACGGCGGCGGCCCTGCTGGAGACCCGCTACGAGCTGGCCCGCCTCGGCCTCGTGCCGCCGACGGCCGACGAGGTGGACGTGGCCCGCCGGTACGCCGTCGGCTCGCTGCTGACCGCGACCTCGTCGCAGGGCGGCCTGGCGTCGTTCCTGGTGAGCCTCGCCGGGCTCGGCCTCGACCTCGACTGGTTCGTCGCCCACCCGGAGCGGCTCGCCAAGGTCACCGTCGAGGAGGTCGCCGCGGCGGCGCTGGAGTTCTTCGCCCCCACCGCGTTCACCGGCGTGCTCGTCGGCGACGCGGACAAGCTGGCGCCGCAGCTCACGGCGCTGGGCGGTGTGGCGCTGCCGTGACCGACCCGTTCGAACTGCTGGGTCCGTCCGCGCTCTCCCGGTTCACCGTGGACCGGAGCGAGCCGCTGCGGGCGGACACCGAGCGCCTGGCCGCGCTGTGGCCGAAGTCCCGCGTGCTCGTGGTGGACCGGCGCGGGCGCACCCTGGTGGCGGACAAGGGCTCACGGCTGGTCGACCAGCCCGCCCCCGAGTTCGGCGACGCCCCGCCCGCCGACGCCGTGCTGCTCGGTGAGCAGGACGGCGTGGCGTACTGGGGCGTCCCGCTCGCCGACGACGAGACCGACGTCCAGGTCACGGCCGCGCGGACCTGGCAGTTCCCGGAGCTGACCGAGGAACCGCAGTGGCTCGACCTGCGGGCCGTCGGCGCGCTGCTGGACGACACCGGCGCGGGTCTGCTGACCTCGGCGGTGGCGGCGTTCGCGTGGCACCGCACCGCGAGGTTCTGCGCCCGGTGCGGCTCGCCGACCGAGCCGGTCAAGTCCGGCTGGGCCCGCGTCTGCACGGAGTGCTCCCACGAGGAGTACCCGCGCACCGACGCGGCGGTCATCTGCCTGGTCCACGACGGCGTCGGCGTCAACGGCGAGAACGTGCTGCTGGCCAGGGGAGCGGGGTGGCCGGAAGGCCGCTACTCGGTCCTCGCGGGCTTCGTGGAGGCGGGCGAGTCCCTGGAGGCGTGCGTCGCCAGGGAGATCGCCGAGGAGGTCGGCGTGAACGTCACCTCGATCCGCTACCTCGGCAGCCAGCCGTGGCCGTTCCCGCGGTCGCTGATGGTCGGCTTCACCGCCGTCGCCGACCGCGCCGAGCGGCTCGTGCCCGCCGACGGCGAGATCGCCCAGGCCAAGTGGGTCAGCCGCGAGCAGGTCCGGCAGGCCCTGGCCGTGCCGGGCAGCGTCGAGGACCTGCTGCTGGCCCCCGGCGCGTCCATCGCCTACCGGATGATCTCCGCCTGGGCCGAGGCCTCCTAGGGCGGCACCGGCCCGTTCGTCCCGTTCGGACGCGGCGAAGGGGGTGGGGGAGGCCCGCCTGCCTCCCCCACCCCCTTCGGTCCCGGTGCGCTACGCGGTGACGGTCCACTTCTGGTTCGCGGCACCCGTGCAGGCCCAGATCTGGGCCGGGGTGCCGTTCGCCGAGGAGTTGCCGGTCGCGTCGAGGCACTTGTTCGTCGCCGGGTTCACGACGTCGCGGGCCGCGGTGACGTTCCACCGCTGGTTGCCGCCGCCCGCGCAGTCCCAGATCTGGAGCTTCGCGCCGTCCGCGGTGCTGTTGTCCTTGATGTCCAGGCACTTGCCGAGCGCGCGGATCGTGCCGTCCGCGCCCACGGCCCACTTCTGCGCGGTGCTGCCGTTGCAGTCGTAGAGCTGCACGGCCGTGCCGTTGGCGCTGCTCGCGCCCGCGACGTCCAGGCACTTGCCGCCCAGACCGGTGATCGTGCCGCCGACGGGCTGCGGGGTGCCGCTCTGCGCGCCGGTCCAGGTGAACGTGGCGGACGTCCTGGGGGGCAGGCTGTAGTCGAACGACGAGCCGCCCCAGTTGACCTTGACGTTCTGGGTGCTGCCGGTCGTGTTGTACGCGATCAGCGCCTTCGAGCCGTCGGTGTTGCGCCACGCCACGTTCTTGACCGACGCGTTGTCGTTGGTCTCGATGCGCTGCGCGCCCGGCTTCACGAACTTCGTCAGGTGGCCCATCGTGTAGTACTCGACGGTGTAGTCGACCTGCCCGCGCCTGCTGTCGTTGTTGTGCACGGTGATGAAGCCGGTGCACGTGCCGCAGCCGCCGTTGTGCGGGTTCATGGTCTCGTCCATCGCGAGGCTCCACTTCACCACCGAGCTGCCCCAGTTGCGGGTGTAGTCGATGATGTTGAACATGTCCTCTCGGTGCTGGTCGGTGATCCAGGTGCCGCCGGAGTGCTCGGTGTCGAACGCCTTGACGTTCGGGAACTCGTTGTGCGCCGTGGTCTGCGCGGAGACGTCACCGACGTAGCCGTGCCAGGCGATGCCGCCGAACAGCGGGTCGTTGACGATGCCGGGGTCCTGGAGCTGCGGCTTCACCCAGGTGTTGTAGCCGTCCCAGTTCCAGTCGTAGATCAGCACCTTCGTGGTGATCCCCGCCGCCCGGAACGCCGGGTAGATGCCGTTCTTGGTGAAGTTGATCAGGCCCGCGGTGTTCCACTGCATCGACGGGTAGCCGGGGCAGCAGCCCGGCTCGTTCTGCGGCGTCACGTAGTCGATCGGGATGCCGCGCGACTGGTAGGCCTGCACGTACTTCGCGAAGTACTGGCCGTAGGTGCCGTAGTGCTCGGCCTTCAGCCAGCCCTGCCGCATGCTGTTGTTGTCCTTCATCCACGCGGGCGCGCTCCACGGGGACGCCATCACGCGCAGCGCCGGGTTCAGCTCCTTGGCCCGCTTGGTCAGCGGCAGCACGTCGGCGAGGTCGTGGTTGATCGTGAAGTCGTTGACGTCGCAGCACGTCTCGTCGTAGGAGTAGTCGAACCGCGCGAGGTCCGTCGACGCCATCGGGTTGCGCGTCATCGACAGGCCGATGCCGTTGACCGGGTCGAACAGCTTCTTCATCGTGTCCTCGCGCGTCGCCGCGCTGAGGATGCCGCTGCTGTTCATGAGCCACGCGGCGCTGTCGGTGAACGACGCGCCACCGCCCTCGAACGTCTGGTAGCGGGTGTTCTCGTTGACCGTGATCGTCTGGCCGCCGGTGCCCGTGCCCGCGGCGAACGCCACCGGCGTCTGCTGCTGGAGGCCCCGCGTGACCCCCGTCCCGCGGTTGGCGCTGGTGGTGGACGTGAGCCAGACGTTGACCTGTTCACCCGCGGCTCGGGCGGTGGTCGCGTTCGGCACGGCGACGGCGGCCGCCGCGAGGGCGACGGCGCCGAGCGCGGATAGTAGGGACCTTCGAGGCGAGGACTTCGGCATGGCAGGGTTCCTCGTTCCGTGCTGGCAGACCGCTGGTCAGGATCAGCGGGGCGTGGTGGCGACCTTGCGTTACCGGGTTCAGGTGACGGCTGGCATAGTCGGGGTGTCCGGCATCACGCCTTATTTCAAGATGTGATTTAACTCAGATGACCTCGGGGCGTCAAGGCTTGGCGAAGGGGAGAGACAGTGCAGCGGAGCAAGCGGACGATGCGCGACTTGAGGACGAGCAACCGCGCCCGCGTGTTGCGCAGGCTGTACTTCGACGGCCAGTTCAGCCGTCACGAACTCGCCGGGGCCACCGGGCTCAGCCAGGCGTCGGTCAGCAACGTCGTCGGTGAACTCGTCGAGGACCAGGTCGTCGTCGAGGCGGGACTGGTCGGCTCCGACGGCGGCAGGCCCCGCGTCCTGCTCCGCGTCAACCCCGACCACGCCTGCGTCGTGGGGGTGGACGTGGGTGAGACCCACGTGCTGGTCGAGGTCTTCGACCTCACCCTCCGCAGGCTCGCCATGAGCACCTTCCAGATGGACACGATCGCCAACCGGGGCGAGGCGGTCGTCGAACGCGTCCTGGCCGGGCTCGACCAGTGCGTGCAGGACAGCGGCGTCGACCCCAGCAGGCTGCTCGGCGTCGGGGTCGGCGTCCCCGGCCTGGTGGAGCGCGGTTCGGAACTGCTGGTCCACGCCCAGACCGTCGGCTGGAACGGCGTCCCGCTGGAGCGGATGCTCCGGGCGGGCACCGACCTGCCGCTGTTCATCGACAACGGCGCCAACACCCTGGGCCAGGCCGAGATGTGGTTCGGCGCGGGCCGCGGCGCCCGCAACGCCGTGATCGCCCTCATCGGATCCGGCGTCGGCGCGAGCGTCATCGCCGACGGCGTTCCCTACCGCGGTGCGTCCGGCGGTGCGGGCGAGTGGGGGCACACCACGCTGTCCCTGGACGGCAGGCCCTGCCGCTGCGGCGCCAACGGGTGCCTGGAGGCGTACATCGGCGCCAAGGGGGTGCTGGGTCGCCACCGCGAAGCCGCGGGCCTGCCGCCGGGGATCGTCGACGAGGAGGTCGCGCTCCGCGAACTGCTGGCCGAGGACTCGCGGGCGGCCAGGGAGGTGCTGGACGAAACCGCCCGCTACGCGGGCGCGGGCATCGGCAACCTGATCAACCTGTTCAACCCGGAACGGGTCATAGTGGGTGGTTGGGCCGGTCTGCTGCTCGGGGAGCAGCTGCTGCCCGCCATCCGCGAGGTGGCCGCCAAGCACGCCCTGCACCACCCGTACCAGCAGGCGAAGATCAAGCTGTGCGAGCTGGGCACCGAGTCGGTGGCGATGGGCGCGGCCACCCTGCCGGTGGCCGAGTTCCTCGGCGCGGGAGGCGTCCGGTCAGCCGCCCTGATGCGCCCAACCGGCTGACCGCCACAGCGCGGGCTCGTCGACGGGCGCCGACACACCCCGCGCCAGCCCGACGGCCCGAACGACGACCCTGCGCACCAGCGGGTCGTCCAGTTCCGCGGGCCAGTCCCACGGCGCCCCGCCGAGGACGGTCGCGAGCACCGCGTCGGCCCGTGCCACCACGTCGTCGAACAGCGCGGCGGGCACCTCGTCGTACCGCCTGACCTGCGCGAGCCACTGCGACCGCCACGCCATCTGCCCGGCGGGCCGCCGAACCGACCGCTGGTGCACCTCTTCGAGGACCTCCACGAGCGACACCCCCTCCACGCGCAGGTGCTCGTCCAACCGCACCAACGACACCTGCCGCCGCGCGGGAAAACCGATCGCCTTGTGCAACACCGCCCCGAGCGCCTCGGCGGTCACCCGGTCCTCGACCCGAAAACTGAACGCGGACCGCCCGGACTCCATCGTGTCGAGCGTCGACCCCCAAAAACCGACCAACGCAGAATCGGACCAGCGACCCCGTAGTTCGTCATCCACCACAACAGCTTACGACCGCCGATTCCACCCGTTTTCGGGCAGTGAAATCGGTTTCGGGCCAGGTGGTCGGGAAGATGTGAAAACCGCAGGTCAGTGAACCCGTATGGGACAACGGCGCGTGGTCGCGCCCACCCGCCGACCCCGCAAGACCACTGATACCGACCGGTCTACCCCTCAAACGCCGCGCACAATCACCGAGCGTTCATCCGGGAAGCCTCCGAAGGCGTGTTCGGGCAGGCTTTGTTGATCATTGTTGACCCGCCTCCCAGCCCCGTGGTCAAGTCGTCACGAAGGTTATGACGAGATTAAGGGGCCGGTGTTCATGCTGGTACCCGTGCCGACGGCGGTGGAAGCGTCCAGACGAAGACGCCTCCCCGCTACTGCGACAGGACAGTCACATGTGTGATCTCCTCGACGGCCCCCGACACCCGGACCGCTTTCGTGCGCGGATTTCGTCGACCACCGCGACCGTGGAGCACGGCGGCTACCGCTACGGATCGACCAGGTCCAACGCGGCTCCGGCCCAGGTCGTCTGGGTGCAGGCGACACCGCGTCCGGTGCGGGGCGGCAGGACGTCGTAGCCGGAGCGTCCGACGCGGCCGCTCACCCGCTCGACCCGGTTCACGCTCCGCGGAACGTGATCCGCTCCCAGCCGTGAGGCGATGACCACGCTGTCCGCCACTGTCGGCGACGCTCGCTCGCCTCGGCGAACCTCTCCTTGCTGCCTTGCTGCCTTGCTGCCTTGCTGACGCCCTGTGCGAGCCTGCTCGCCGCGCTTTGCTTCCGGCGGATCGGGCAGGCCCCGTGGACCGAGCGTCGTCAGGGGTTGGCCCGGTCCAGCGCGGCTCCGTCCCAGATGCCCACACTGGCGCTCGTGCGAGCCTGCTCGACAGCGGGAGCGCTTCTCCCGTCAGGCCGGGCAGGCCCCGTGGACCGAGCGCCGTCGAGGGCAACCCTGTCCACCGCGGTTCCGCCCACCCCGGAGCGATCCCGTGCGACGCGCCTTCGTCCGGCGAGCCGAGCAGGCCGCGCACCGAACGCCATCAGGGGTCGACCCGGTCCAGCGCCGCTCCGTCCCACGTCGTCTGGGTGCAGGCGACGCCGCGGCCGTTGCGGGGGCGGAGGACGTCGTAGATGTGCATCCTCGGGATCTTGTCGGAGACTCCCCAGCCGCTGGGCCAGGTGATGACCCAGTCCATGTCGAGGTCCACGAGCAGGCCGAGCATGCGGGCGATCGTCGGGTCGTCGAGGCGCTCGAACGCCTCGTCCAGCAGCACCAGCCGCAGCGGGTCGAACGACTCCTCGCCGCTGCCCACCGCGTCGTAGAACGACGCCGCCGCGGCGAACAGGGTCACGTACGAGATGAGCCTGGTCTCGCCGGACGACAGCTGCTTCAGGCGCCGCTCACGAGGGTTGCCGTCCGGGCCGGTGTCGCCGACGGTGACGGTGAACTGGTGCCACGTCCGGTAGTCGAGGGCGCGGGACAGGACCTCGGCGTAGTTGCCCGAGTCCGCGTCGCGCTCGGTCTCGATCCGCTCGGTGAACACCCGCCGCAGCGCCTCGTCCTGCTCCGGCGTCCGGTTCGCGAACGGCTCGCGCACCAGCGCCAGCGCGCCGCGCGTCTCCTCGTCCAGCGCGGACGACGGCTTCCACGACAGCTTCACGTGCACGCCCTGGCTGGACCTCGCCCTGCTGAGGACGTCGTTCATCCGCTTGCACAGGTCCTCGGCGACGGCCACCTGCCCGCGCAGCCACTCGGCGAGGTCGCGGATCAGGTAGTCCGCGAACACACCCTGGTACTGCTCGTTGAGGAAACCGCGCTGGTCGGCCAGCTTCGCCGTCACCTGCCTCGCCGCGACGGCCACCGGACGGGTGCCCTCCTCGCCGGTCACGGTCACGGTGAGCAGCCCCGCGTGCTGCTCGGCGGCGATGTCGTGGCTGCCCGCGAGCGACGTCTGCAACGCCTGCAACCTGGTGATCACCGTGGCCTCGCCCGCGCCGCGCCGGTCGCCCGCGGCCGTGATGGCCTCGCGGATCGCCTCCAGGTCGTCGGCCGCGTCCGGCAGCGCGGCGACCAGGATGCCTGGCGCCGCGACGGTCGCCCGGAACAGCTCGGCCACGCGGGCCTCGTCGGCGGTGGCGCCCGCCAGCTGCTCGCGGGCCCCGTCGAGCTGCGCTTCGAGCTTCGCCGCCTGCTCGCGGGCCGACACGACCTGTTCGCGCGTCGACTTCAGGTCCTCGCGGAGCTTCCGCCGCGTCGACTCCAGCGAGCTGAGCTGGGCGGCGATCTCGCGCGCCTCGCCGCCGATCGCCTCGGTCAGCTCGGCCAACGTCGTGGCCTGCGTCGCGTGGTCGACGCAGCGGCTCTCGGCGTCGGCCTCCGCGGCGGCCCGGTCCTCGCCCGCCGCGTGGAAGCGGTGGGTCGCGTCCGTCAGGTCCGTCACGGCACCCCGGCACTGCCTGCGCAGCAGGTCGCCCAGCCGGTCCGCGGTCCGCTGCGCGTCGCCCGCGGCCTGCTGGGCCTGCCGCAGCCCCTCGGTCTCCGCGGGCAGCCCGGCCTCACCGGCCTGCCGCACCAGCTCGCCGCGCACGGCCTCGCCGCGCGCCTGCGCCTCGTCCAGTTCCGCCCGCAGCTCCCGCGCCCTGGCCCCGGCGCGGTCGGCCGACTCGCGCGCGGCCTGCTCCCGGCTGTGCTTGGCGATCAGGTCGCCGTCGGACGGGAAGCCGTCCAGGTGCGCTTCCCAGCGCGTCACGCGGTCGCGCGCACCCGCCAGCTCGCCCTCCGCCACGCCGAGCTCACCGCGCAGCTCGGCCAGCTCGTCCTCCAGCTCGCCGATCCGGCGCCGCCGGGCGGACTCCCGCGCTCCCGCGCCGATGAACTCCGCGGCGGGCTTGCGCCACGAGCCGCCGAGCACGCCCGCCCGCCAGCGCCCGTCGGTCGACAGCGCCAGCCCGCTCCCGGTGTCCAGCGACACCGCCGCGAGCAGCCCCGCGACCACCTCGGCGGGCACCACGGACCCCGGCTCCACGGCCGGGACCAGCACCGACGCCAGCGACGGCCCGGTGACGGCCTCCCGAGGGGTCGCGGTGACGTCGTCGGCGACCGCCCCGTCGACCGCCACCCACGCGTCCAGCAGCCCGCTCGCCTGGAGCGCCGATTCGAGCCCGGCCCGCCCGGCGTCGTCCACACCCGCGTGGAAGTCGACCAGCCGGTAGAACGGCGTCCCCGTCAGCGGGTCGCGCGAGGACGACACGTAGCGGCCGGGCTCCGGCGCCCGCTCCTCGCCGGAGCGCAGCCCGGCCAGCTCGGCGTCGAGCCGGTCGATCCGGCCGCGCAGCTCCTCCTGCCGCAGCACGAACGCCTGCGCCGCGTCCCGCGCCGCGCGGACCAGGGGAGCGGTCCACTCCCGCGCCGCGGCCGTCACGGTCCGCGCTACCTCCGGGTCGACGGCCTCGGGCAGCTCGAACGACCGGTTCGGCAGGCCGTCCGCCAGCGGGCCCGCGCCGCACCAGCGCTCGACCTCCTCCAGCCACGTCCGCGCGACCGCCGCCAGCTCACGACCCTCCCGGTCGCGCAACGAGGAGGCCTCGGCCGCGGTGGCCTGGGCGTCCTTCGCCTTCTGCCGCAGCGCCTCGACCTTCTGCCGCTCGCGGTCCAGCTCACCGGCCCGCTGGTGCAGCGCGAGCGCCAGCGCGCCGCGCTGCCGGGCCGACGACGCGATCCGCGAGGCCGCGTCCACGGCCGTCTCCAGCCCGGCCAGCACCGCGTCCGCGGGCACCGAGGGCGGCACGCGCCGCTCCGTCGGCAGCGGCTCCGCCTCCGGGTCGGGCTTCACCCGCACGAGGTGCGAGGTCACGGACGCCTCGGCGTGCGGCACCTCCGGCACGGCGGGCGCGGGCGACGGGTCCAGGCCCGCCGCCCTGAGCTGCTGGCGCAGCGGCTCGGTCAGCTCGTCGGCCGACCCCAGCTCCTCCCGGAGCCGCCGCAGCGACCGCAGCACGGCCTCGACGGCACCGTCCTCCTGGAGCCGCTGCTTGTTCGCCATCTCCAGCGCGGCCACGGCCGACGACCGCTTCTCCGCCACGAGCTTCTCGCGGGTCTGGAGGTCCTGGAGGTCGCGGAACGCGGGCAGCTCCTTGAGCGCCGCGATCGTCTCCTCGGCCTGCTCCTCACCGGTCTCCAGCGCGGCCTGGGCGCTCTCCGCCTCGGCGCGCGACGACCGCGTCCGCTCCAGGTCGCCCTCCAGCCGGGCGCAGGCGCGCGCGAGCTTGCGCACCGCGTCCTCGGCGCCGCGCAGCCGCTCGGCCGACGAGCGCAGCCCGCCGAACGCGTAGTCGGAGTAGGTCTTGAGGAACGTGCCGAGCGCGGCGTCCGCCGACGACAGCCGGGTGATGTTCTCCCGGATCGACTCCAGGTCGTCGAACGACGTCGCCAGCTGCTCGACCATCGTCTGGTCCAGCGGCGGCAGCGCGTCGGACAGGATCTGCTCCAGCTGCCCCTCCAGGACCTTCAGGCCGACGTCGGGGTTCCGCAGCGTGCGCTGGAGGTGCAGCAGGTCGCCGTACCGGGCGGCCGGGACGCCGTAGACCGTCTCGGCGACCTTCGCGCGGAACGCGGCGTCCTCCAGCACGCAGTCCGCGCCGATCGCCTCCCGCAGGTGCGCCGGGCCGAGCGGGATCCGCTCGTGGCCCGCCAGGTGCAGGTCGTGCCCGACCCTCGCACGCGTGATGAACCGCCACGAGTCGGTGATCGCCTGCGACGTCTTGGACGCCTTCACGCCCAGCCCGCAGGTCAGGAACTCCTCGACGCCGTCGACGACCCGGCGCAGCTCGATCCACGCGTAGCCGATCCGGTTCGGGCCGCCGTTGTAGTCGTCCAGCATCAGCCGCCGCAGGCTGACCGTGTCGAAGCCCTTCGAACCGACCTGCCGCAGGTCGCCGTCCAGGCACAGCGGCAGCAGCAGCTCCAGCGTCCGCGACTTGCCGGACCCGTTGGTGCCCTGGAAGATCGCGCGTCCGCCGGAGAAGTCGAACGTCTGCTCGGCGTACTGCCACACGTTGACGATGCCGCCGCGGTGCAGCCGCCACCTGTCCCGCCCCAGCGTCACGACACGTTCTCCTCGTCGAACAATGACCAGCTCGGCACTTCGGGCTCGATCGGGGCGGGGGCGGCGACCTCGCGCTCGGGATCGCCGTCCGGTTCGGGTATCCACCGGTGCGCGGCGGGGTTCAGCAGCCAGCCGTCGTCGCACTCGACGGCCAGGCCCATGCGGCGCAGCAGCTCCGCCACCTCGACGGCGAGCTTGGTCGGGTCGTCGACGATCTGCTTCGACCAGGCCGCCGGGTAGTCCTCGACCAGCTGGTCCAGCACCTCCCGCAGCCGGGCGACCGCCACCGGGTGCCTGCCGTCGGGCCGCGTGATCGGCTCGTCGGCGGCGTCGTGCTCCAGTTCCAGCAGTGACGGCAGCGCCAGCAGGGCGAGCCGCGCGACCGTCGACGTGCCGGGGAAGTACATGTCCGTCAGGTAGTCCTCGGGGTCGGCCGCGAGCACGCCCTCCAGGCGCGACTCGGTGAACAGCCCGAAGCACTTCTCCAGCAGCACGGACTCCTTGCGCTGGTTGCGCCGCAACCAGTCGGCCTGGTCGGGCGGCAGGTCGGCGTAGAGCACCAGCGGCGTCTCCACCAGCCTGCGCCGCACCGCGTGCTCGACGCCGCGCGGCCCCGGCCTGGCCGCCAGCGCGACCAGCCGCTCCGGCGAGTCGGCCTCGGCCACCGGCCCGGTCAGCAGCTGCCCCAGCAGGTCGGTGTCGATCGTGATCAGCGCCTCGGTCTGGAGGTCGGCGCCGACCTGGCCCTCGGTCTCGTGCAGCACGCCCAGCGACACCAGGTGCCGCAGCGCCGCCGTCAGCGCCCGCCGGTCGACCACGTCGTCCACCACGTCGATCCCGGCCTCGGCCGCGGCGGCCCGCACGTCCGACACCAGCCGCGACAGCAGGGCCTGCCTGCCGACGCCGGTCAGCACCCCCAGCGTCAGCGCCAGGTAGGCGTACCCGCGCGGCGACATCCCCGGCACGCCGCGGGTGTCGTCCACCCCCGGCCCGGCCTTGTACAGCCGCGCGAACCGGCGCTCCACCACCAGCCGGTAGCCGAGCAGGCCCGCGAACAGGTCCTGGAGCGCGAACCGGTGCCGGTACACCAGCGCCAGCAGCTCGCCGTCCGGGCCGTCGCCGCGCAGCAGCGGCCTGCGCAGCAGCGTGCGGGCGCAGCGCACCACGTTCGCCGCGTCGATGTCGGGGAGGTCGTCCAGCGGCGTGCTCATCCGCTCAGCGCCAAGCGCGCGTCGTGCAGGGTCAGCGTGCCCGCCGCCGAGGTGATCCTCGTGGTCTCGCCGGGCGCGTGGTCGACGGTGACCCGCAGGCCGCGCACCGGGTCGGCCGCCGACCCGGAGTCGACCGCGCTCTCCCGCTGCGCCATCGCCAGCGTCAGCAGCTCGCACAGCACGCCCAGCGCGTCGCCGGACAGCGTCGTCGAGTCGAGCCGGGGAGCCGCCGAGGCCAGCTCGGCCACCGACGCGGCCCGGTGCTCGTCCGCCTCGCGGGCCGCGGCCAGCAGCGACTGCTCGGTGATCGGGTCGTCCAGGATCCGCGACGTCCGCCCGCGCGCGCCGCGGTCGCCCCGGCTGCGGACGCTCACCGTCACGTCCCGCACCGGCCCGTCGCGCCACGCCGTGCGCTCGTTGTCGCTGTCGTGCTCCGGCGCGGGCAGCACGTGCCGCGCCGAGTACAGGCCGAACGCCGCCGCGTACAGCTCGTGGCCCCGCTCGCGGGTGCCGGAGTCGAACCACGCCGCCAGCTTCAGCAGCTCCGCGCGCCTGCCCGGCAGCAGCCCGCCGCCGGAGGTCGCGCGCTTCACCGACGCCAGCAGCGACCCGATGGCCCGCGCCGTCGCCTCGCGCAGCGCCGTGACCTGGCTCGGGTGGCCGGGGCGGTCGACGAACCAGCCCGTCAGCTCCGACCAGTCCGCCGCGGACCGGCCGCGCGCCCGTTCGACCTCGCCGCCGAGCCCCTCCGTGCCGCCGAGCAGCCGCAGCAGCTCGCCGCGGGCCCGCGCGAGCCCGGCCAGGGCGTCCGCGATGGCCGGGGTGTGCCGGAGCACGTCCTCCACCACCATCTGGATGTACTCGACCAGCAGGTTGCGGAACCCGGAGATCTCCTCGGGCGCCAGGTGGTGCCGCGTCACGACCTGGCCGAGGTACGCGTAGAAGTCACGCACCGTGGCCGCCAGCTCGGCGTGCTGGAGGAAGACCGTCGTCACCCGTTCGGCCAACACCTCCCGCGACCGCCTGCCCTCGCCGGTGACCAGCGCCTCGGACAGCGCGCCGCCCAGCTCGCCGAGCCCGCGCTCGATCGCGGGCAGCAGCTCCCGCGACACCTCGCGCGCGCCCTCGGGCACCCGCAGGAGCTGGTCGACGTCGCGCTGGACCCGCACCGCGAGCTTGCTCACCTGGTAGCGGACGCTGCCGTGCTGGAACTCGGCGATGCTCGCCGCGACGACCTCCCGCCGCCCCTGCACGAGGTTGCCCCACTCCACCAGCTGCTTCAGCCGGTTGATCACGTTCTCGATCCGGGACTCGCCCGCGTCCACGGTGCCCAGCCGCTCCGCTCCCGCGAGCGCCCCCGCGACCTCCCCGGCGGACAGGTCGGCGAGCAGGGTGGACGTGAACAGACGCATGATCGCCAGGTAGGTGCGCTGGTGGTCGCGCGCGTCGAGGTACGCGTAGAGCTTCAACCGGCCTGCTGGTTCCACGGTCGGCACCCTAACGCCGGCCACCGACAGTCCCGGACATCGGGAACCGCGCCCCTACCTCGAACGGGTGACGGCCGACGCTATACGGTGCCGTGTCGACTTCGGGGAGGTCTGCCTTGGGCGTGGGACGAGCGGCCGGATTGTTGCTGGGAGTAGCCGCGGACGCGGTCTTCGGCGACCCCCGGAGACATCACCCGGTGGCGTTCTTCGGTCGAGCCGCCGGGGCGGCCGAGGAGAGCACGTACCGGGACAGCCGGGCGGCCGGTGCCGGGCACACCGCGCTGCTCGCGGGCGGCGTCGTCGCGCTCGGCGTGGTCGTGGAGCGGCTGAGCGGTCGCAACGAGCTGGTCAGGACCCTCACGACGGCCGCGGCGACCTGGGCCGTCCTCGGTGGCACGTCGCTCGCCAAGGAGGGCACGGCGATGGGCCGTGAGCTCGACGAGGGCGACCTCACCGCCGCGCGCGACCGGCTGCCGAACCTGTGCGGCCGCGAACCCGCGGCCCTGGACACGCTCGCGCTGGCCAAGGCCACCGTCGAGTCCGTCGCGGAGAACACGTCCGACGCGGTCGTCGCGCCGCTGCTGTGGGGCGCGGTCGCGGGCGTGCCGGGCCTGCTGGCCTACCGCGCGGTCAACACCCTGGACGCGATGATCGGCCACCGCTCGCCCCGCTACCAGCGCTTCGGCTGGGCCGCCGCCAGGCTGGACGACCTGGCCAACCTCGTCCCCTCGCGCGCCGCCGCGCTGCTCACGGTGGCCGCGGCCCCGGTCGTCGGCGGTTCGGCCGCCGAGGCGTGGGAGGTGTGGCGGCGCGACGCGTCGGCGCACCCCAGCCCCAACGCGGGCCAGGTGGAGGCGGCGTTCGCGGGCGCGCTGGAGATCCGCCTCGGCGGGCGCACCGTGTACTCCTACGGCGCCGAGGACCGCGCGGTGATGGGCCACGGCCGCAACCCCGACGCGGGCCACGTGACCAGGGCCGTCGAGCTGTCCAGGGTGGTGGGCGGGCTGTCGGCGCTGCTGGCCGCGGCCCTGGCGCTGTTCTCCCGCCGCCGCTAGCGGGGAGGGGTCAGCGCACGAGCTGGTCGTTCGCCTCGTCCTCGGCCAGCATCTCCGCGACCGACTTCCGCTTGGGCCGGGGCTCCGCGAGCGCCCCGCCCGGCTGGATCTCGCGCCAGCTGAAGTACGCCCAGCCGCCGAGGGCCATCACGCCGAACGCGATCCACTGGAGCGCGTAGGAGAAGAACGGCCCGGAGTCCATCCGGGGCAGCGGCAGCGCGTTCAGCACACCGGGCTGGCCCTCGGAGAGCTGGAAGTAGCCGGGCCGGACGTCGAGCCCGGCCGCGCGGCCGACGACCGCGGAGTTGATCGCGTAGACCTGCCTGCGCCCGTCCTCGGTGAACGCGTCGCGGTTGTCCGACTCGCCCGCCCGCACCCACGCCACGGCGGTCACCTGCTCGGAGGGCGCGACCGGGAAGTCCGGCACGCTCACCCCGCTGGCGGGCCGCACGTAGCCCCGGTTCACCAGCACGGTCTGGCCGCTGTCCAGCGCGAACGGCGTGACCACCTCGAAGGCGGCCTCGCCCTGCACGGTCCGCAGCCTGGCCACGGCCTCGCCCTCGGGCAGGTACCGCCCGGTGAGCGACACCTTCGTCCACTCGACCTCGGCGTTGGACCGGTCCAGCACGGTGCCCACCGGCGCCGGGTCCGTCGCCATGGCCTTGGTCAGCGCGGTGTTCTGCGCGACCCGCTCGTCGTTGCGGCCGAACTGCCAGGGCATGAGCATCGTGAAGCACGCGCCCGCGAACACCCAGACGGCCAGCGTCAGGGCGAGCCAACCAGGTCGGAGCAGGAACCGGAACCGCACACCTCCACGGTAGGCGCTGCGCGGATCAGGAGCTGATCAGGGTCCGTTCGAACCTCGCCTCGAACCCCCTGCCGGTCGGCGCCGCGCACATCACCCCGACGAGCGCGCGCACGCCCGGCGGGAAGTAGGCGAGCCGCAGCATCGTGACGGGTTCGGCGTCGCCCAGCCCGTACCGGACGGTCACCGCGTCGCCGGTCCGCTCCGCGGAGATCGTGACCCGGTCCGCCGAGGCGACGGGGACGACCGACCAGTCCGAGACGCCCCTGGTCACGACCGCGCTGATCTGGAACTCGCCGTCCACCAGCTCGACGCCTGCCTTGATCCAGTTCTCCTCGTCGATCCGCAGCGCGATCCCGGCCTGGTCGTACAGCTCGGCGTAGTCCGCGCTGAACGTCGTCCGCACCTCGCAGTCGCCGTCGACCCACCGGCCGCGGACGTGCCCGGTGTCGCGGACGAACCCGTAGTGGGTGGTGCGCCAGAAGTCGGTGTCCGGGTCGGCTGTGACGAACAGCTCCCCCTCGGCGCCGGTCGACCACTTCGCGGGCTCGTTGATCCATTCGTCCATGGCACCATCATCGCGCCGCGGCGACCGTCTGCGCGGCGTAACCCCGTCCGAACAGCACCACGTGCACGAGCAGCGGGAACAGCTGGTGCAGCCCGACCCGGTCGGCCCACCCGTCGGCGAGCGGCCGGACCTCCTGGTAGCCCGCGACGACCCGGTCCAGGTGGGGGCAGCCGAACAGCCGCAGCATCGCCAGGTCCGTCTCCCGGTGCCCGCCGTGCGCCGCCGGGTCGACCAGCCACACCCGCCCGTCCGCCGACCAGAGCGCGTTGCCGGTCCACAGGTCGCCGTGCAGCCGGGCGGGCGGCTCGCCGGGGTCCTCGGCGCGGGCGACGCGGGCGGTGACGACGGCGGCCTCGGCCCCGGTGAGCAGGCCGCCGTCGACCGCGGTCCGCAGGTACGGCTCGACCCGGTGCTCCCAGTACCACTCCGGCCAGCGCGCGCCGGTCCCGTTGCGCATCGGCGCGAGCCCGATCGCCGCGTCCACGGGCCCGCCGGGCGGGGGAGAGCCGAACTCGGGTGCGCCCGCGCCGTGCAGCGCGGCCAGCTCGCGGCCGAACGCCTCGGCGGCCCGCGCGGTGGGCCGTCCCGGCGGGACGAGGTCGGTGACCAGCCAGTCGCCGCGCACGCCGTGCACGCGGGGCACCGGAGGGCCGCCGGGCACGGCCAGCCACCGCAGCGACGCCGCCTCGGCCCGCGCGGACACCGTCTCCTTCGCCACCACGTGCCCGCCGTCGGCCAGCTCGACGTCGTGCACGTCCCCGCTGATCGGCCGGGCCGACCGGGCGTCCAACCCGGCCAGCTCGACGACCGCGGTCACAGCCTCTCGCGCACCCACGCCAACAGCCCCGGCACCGCGGCCTCGGTCATCGCCAGCACCCGGTCGAACCCCTCGCGGTCGCCGTAGTACGGGTCCGGCACGTCCACGCCGTCGGCGTCCGGGTCGAACGACCGCAGCAGCCGCACCCGGTCCGGGTCGCCGGACAGCCGCCGCAGCTCCCGCGCGTGCCCGGAGTCCAGCGCCACCAGCAGGTCGGCCCCCAGGTGCAGGTCGCCGACCTGCGCGGCCACGTGCTCCGACGGGTAGCCGGCGTCCACGAGCGACTCCGCGGCCCGCTCGTCCGCCGCGTCCCCGACGTGCCAGCCGCCGGTCCCGGCGCTGGAGACCTCGACCACGTCGGCCAGCCCGGCGCGGCGGACGTGCTCCCGGAACACGATCGCGGCCACCGGCGAGCGGCAGATGTTCCCCGTGCAGACGAAGCTCACATGCATCCCCCGACCCTAATCTCAGCGGCCTCTCAGGTCGCGCGGACGACGATCACCCCGTGCCCACCACCACCGCTCCGGCCATCGGCCTCGCGATCCCGGCCCTCGCGCGAGCGCTGCCGCGCGTGGAGGACGAGATCCGCCGCATGGCGACGTCGTCCTCGCTGCCCATCGTGAACGAGCACTCCGGCCGCGTCACGGCGGCGGGCGGGAAGCGCCTGCGCTCCGTCCTCATCCTCGCCGGGACCCTGGCGGTCGGCGGGAGCGTCACCGACAAGGCCGTCACGGCGGCGGCGTGCGTGGAGCTGCTGCACGCCGGGTCGCTCGTGCACGACGACCTGATGGACGACGCGGCCGAACGCCGGGGTGTGCCCACGGTCAACGCCTCCTGGGGTCCGGGACCGGCGGTGCTGGTGGGCGACTTCATGCTCGCGCGCGCCAGCCAGGTCGCGCTGACGGAGATCTCGCCGTTCGCCGCCGAGCGGCTCGCCGCGGCCGTGGCCGACCTGGTCGAGGGCCAGGTGCTGGAGGTGCTGGACCTCTTCAACCCGGACCGGACGCCCGAGGCCGCGCTGCGGTCGATCGCGCTCAAGACCGGCGCGCTGTTCCGGACCGGCTGCGTGCTGGCGGCGCACTGCGCGGACGCCGACGAGGCCACCGGCGCGCGGATGGCCGAGTACGGCGCGAGGTTCGGGCTGCTGTTCCAGATCCTCGACGACCTGCTCGACCTCGCGTCCACCCGGCTGCGGCTCGGCAAGCCCGTCGGCAACGACGTGCGCCAGGGCGTCTACACGTTCCCGCTGCTCCGGGCCATGGATCCGGGCCTGCGGGCGCTGCTCGTGCGCGAACCGGGCGACGACGAGGTGGCGGAGGTGCTGGCCAGGCTGCGCCGGGGGCCGATGGTCGAGGACACCCTCGCCCACTGCCGGGAGCTGGCCCGCCAGTCCGTCGAGGCCCTGCCGGTGCTGCCCGCCTCGGAGACGGCGGACATCCTGCGCGAACTGCCCATGGCCTACCTGAACTGGGCAACCACGCTCATCGCCTAGAATTCCGGGCGATGACCAGCGAGCGCGCCCTCCTGCGCCACCACGGAGACGTCGACGCCGCCCCCGGCCTCGTCGACTTCGCCGTGAACGTGCGCCTGCCGCGCCCACCCGCGTGGCTGCGCGACCGCCTCGTGGCCGCGCTGGACGACCTCGGCCGCTACCCGAGCGACCTCGCAGACCTCACCGCCCGCCGCACCGTCGCCGCCCGCCACGGCCGCACGCCGGAGGAGGTGCTGGTGCTCGCGGGCGCCGCCGAGGGGTTCGCGCTGCTCCCGGTGCTGCGGCCGGTGCTCGCCGCCGTGGTGCACCCGTCGTTCACCGAGCCCGAGGTGGCGCTGGTCGACGCGGGCGTGCCGGTGCACCGGGTCCTGCTGCGCGCCGAGGACGGGTACGCGCTGCGACCCGAGCTGGTGCCGGACGAGGCCGACCTGGTCGTGATCGGCAACCCGACCAACCCGACCTCCGTGCTCCACCCGGCCGCCGCGATAGCCGCACTGGCCCGTCCCGGCCGCGTCCTGGTCGTGGACGAGGCGTTCGCGGACACCCTGCCGGACGAGCCGGAATCCCTGTCCGGGCAACGGCTTCCCGGGCTGCTGGTGCTGCGCAGCCTCACCAAGACCTGGGGTCTGGCCGGCCTGCGCGCCGGTTACCTGCTCGGCGACCCGGCCCTGCTGGCGCGACTCGCCCACCACCGTCCACAGTGGCCGGTCGGCAGCCTGGTGCTGGAAGCCGTCACGGCCTGCTGCGAACCCGCCGCCGTCGCCGCGGCCCGGCGGATCGCGGAGGAGACCGCGCCGCACACCGACCACGCCGCCCGCGCGCTGGCCGACCTGCTCGTCGTGCCGCCGCGCGCGCCGTTCCTGCTGCTCGACGTCCCCGGCGGCGCAGAGGTCAGGGAAGCGCTGCGGGGCAAGGGGATCGCGGTCCGCCGCGGCGACACGTTCCCCGGCCTCACCCCCGACCACCTGAGGGTCGCCACCCGGCCGCCCGCCGAGTTCGACCTGCTGGTCGACGCACTACGAGTCGCGCTGGAGGAACGGTGAGCACCACCCTCGGACAGGTCGTCGCGGCGCTGGAGGCCGCGTACCCGCCAGGGACCGCCGAGTCGTGGGACGCGGTCGGCCTGGTCTGCGGCGACCCCGCCGAACCGGTCACCCGCGTCCTCTGCGTCGTCGACGTCACCGAAACCGTGGTGGACGAGGCGATCGAGGTCGGCGCCGAACTGGTCGTGGCCCACCACCCGCTGATGCTGCGCGGGGTCACCGGCGTCCCGGCGAACGACCCCAAGGGCCACCTCGTGCACCGGATGATCCGCGCGGGCGTGGCGCTGTTCAGCGCGCACACCAACGCCGACGCCGCCGACCCCGGCGTGTCCGACGCGCTCGCCGCGCGCCTCGGCCTCACCGTCACCGGCCCGCTCAGCCCCAACCCCGCGCCCCCGCTGGACGTGCTGACCACGTTCGTCCCGCACGCCGACGCGGTCGACGTCCTGGCCGCGCTGCACGCCGCCGGCGCCGGTCGGCTCGGCGACTACCGCGACGCCGCGTTCACCGTCGCGGGCACCGGCCAGTTCCGCCCGGTCGACGGTGCCAACCCGGCGGTCGGCACCGTAGGCGCGCTGGAGCACGTGGACGAGACCCGCCTCGAAGTGGTGCTGGAACGGCGGCTGCGCAACCAGGTCGTGGCCGCGCTGCGCGCAGCCCACCCGTACGAGGAGGTCGCGCTCAACCTCCACGAGATGGCCGACCTGCCGTCCAGCACCGGCATCGGCCGCATCGGCGAACTCCCCGCCCCCGAAACGCTGCGCGACTTCACCCAGCGCGTCGCCGACGCCCTCCCGGAAACGGTGTGGGGCGTGCGCGCCGCGGGTGATCCTGGTCGCACGGTGCGGCGGGTCGCGGTCTGCGGCGGCTCCGGCGACAGCTACCTGAAGGCCGCGACCGCCGCCCGCGTCGACGCCTACGTGACCTCCGACCTGCGCCACCACCCGGCGTCCGACCACCTCGCGCAGGGCCCCGACGCGCCCGCGCTGGTCGACGTCGCCCACTTCGCGAGCGAGTGGCCCTGGTGCGAGCAGGCAGCGGGGGTGGTCCGCACCGCCTTCGGCGGTACGGTCGAAGCACTCGTCTCCACCCGCCGAACCGATCCGTGGACCGTCGGTGCGACGAGCCGACACAGGAGGACCAACTAAATGAAGGCCGATCCCGCCGTGCAGCGCAGGCTGCTCCCGCTCGCCGAGGTCGACGCCGAACTCTCGCGCGTCGACCACCGCAGGCGCACGCTGCCGGAGATCGTGGAGATCGCCGAAGCGGAGAAGCAGCTCCGGACGAAGACGGACGCGCTGACGACCATCGAGACGACGCTCGGCGACCTCAACCGGGACGTCAAGCGCCAGGAGACCGAGATCGACCAGGTCCGGGCGCGCGAGGACCGCGACCGGAAGCTGATGTCGGGCGGCACGGTCGGGGCCAAGCAGCTCACCGAGCTGGAGCACGAGCTGGCCACGCTGGAGCGCCGCCAGGCCGCGCTGGAGGACGACCTGCTGGAGCTGATGGAGCGGCGCGAGGCCGTCGAGGCCGACGTGCAGCACGCCAGGATCGAGCTGGACAAGGCGACCGAGGCGCTCGCCGACGCGGCTCGCCGCCGGGACGCGACGCTGGCCGACCTGGACTCCATCGAGGCCAAGCGCAAGGCCGACCGCGAGAAGGCCGCGGCCGGCTTCCCCGCCGACCTGCTCGCGCTGTACGAGAAGGTGCGCGCCCACAAGGGGATCGGGGCCGGGCTGCTGCGCTCCCGCCGCTGCGGCGCCTGCCGGATCGAACTCGACCGCAGCGCCTACTCGACCGTTCGCGAAGCCGCGCCGGACGAGGTCCTGCGGTGCGAGGAGTGCGGCGCGATCATGGTGCGGACGGCGGAATCCGGGCTGTGAAGGTCGTCGTCGAGGCGGACGGCGGATCGCGCGGCAACCCCGGACCCGCCGGGTACGGCGCGGTCGTCCGGGCCGCCGAGTCGGGCGAACTCCTCGCCGAGCGCTTCGGCGGCCTAGGCCACGTGACCAACAACGTGGCCGAGTACCAGGGGCTGATCGCCGGGCTCCGCGCGGCGGCCGAGCTGGGGGCGGAGTCCGTCGAGGTGCGGATGGACTCGAAGCTCGTGGTCGAGCAGATGTCCGGGCGGTGGCAGGTCAAGCACCCGTCGATGAGGCCGCTGGCGGCGGAGGCCCGGTCGGTCGCGGCCGGGTTCGAGCACGTCGGCTACACGTGGATCCCGCGCGAGCGCAACAAGGACGCCGACCGGCTGGCGAACCGGGCGATGGACGAGCAGGCAGGTCTCGCCGGGCCCGCCGACCGGGCGACGGACGAGCGGTCGGGTCTCGCCGGGCCCGCCGGCCGGGTGACGGAGGAGCGGTCGGGCACCGCCGACCTGGCCTCGGAGGCCGTCTCGCCCCCGGCGTCCTGGTCCGGCGCGGGCGGCACACCCACCCGCCTGCACCTGCTCCGGCACGGCCAGACCGAGCTGTCGGTCGGCCGCCGGTACTCGGGGCGGGGCAACCCGCCGCTGACCGAGGTCGGCCGCGAGCAGGCCGCGGGAGCCGCGCGGAGGCTGGCGAAGCTGGACGACGTCGCCGCCGTCGTCTCCTCGCCGCTGGGCCGCGCGCGGGAGACCGCCGACGCCGTCGCGTCGGCGCTCGGCCTGGAGGCCGTGGTCGTGGACGGGCTGGTCGAGACCGACTTCGGCGCGTGGGAGGGCCTCACCTTCACCGAGGCCGCCGACCGCGACCCCGACCTGCACCGCAGGTGGCTGTCGGACACGTCCGTCGCGCCGCCCGGTGGCGAGAGCTTCGACGCGGTGCACCGGCGCGTGCGCCGGGCCCGCAACGACCTGATCGCGAGCTACGGCGGCCGGAACCTCGTGGTCGTCAGCCACGTGACACCGATCAAAACACTGTTGCGAATGGCGTTGGACGTCGGCCCGAGCTTGCTTTTCCGACTCCACCTGGATTTGGCGTCACTGTCGGTCACCGAGTTCTACCCGGACGGCCACGCGTCGGTCCGTTTGGTCAACGACACCTCGCACCTGGCGGGCTGACTCCTCGGTGCCGGGGTGCGGCGATCGATCTCCGCGAGATCGGCTGTCGGACCCCGGTGGCGGCATTGGTGTCGGGGGCCCGTCGGCCAAGCGGCGTCAGCCTGCGCTGACCAGGCCGCGCCGGTCAGAGGTCGCTTGGCCGAGCCGCACCGGTCAGACCGCGGGCCGCAGCTGCGCCGTCCCCCGCTTGCGCCGGTAGCCCACGTCCGCCAGCGCGGCCGCGAACCGGTCCACCGCCGCCGACACGGCCAGCTCGGCCTCGGGGTCGAGGGCGGAGTCGCCCAGTTCCGGCCGGATGCGGTTGTCGAGCACGAACTCGCCGCGCACCACGTGGTCGGCGCCCTTGCCCGCCAGCAGCGGGTTCAGCGCGTAGTCCATCGCCACCAGGAACCCCTGGCTGCCGCCCGTGGCCAGCGGCAGGATCGCCCGCCCCCGCAGCGCGCGCTTGGGCAGCAGGTCGAGCAGCGCCTTCACCAGACCGCTGTAGGCGGCCCGGTAGACCGGACTGGCCACGACGATGCCGTCCGCCCGCAGGACGAGCGTCACCGCCTCGGCGATGGCCGGGTCGTTCATGTCCTCCGTGAGCAGCGGCAGCGTGGGCAGCTGGCGAACCCGCAACGTCCGCACGTCGTGGCCTGCTTCGACCAGCCTGGCGTTGACGTGGTCGACCAGCACTCCGGTCCGGGCCGACGCCGATGGGCTGCCGGAGATGGTGAGGATCGTGGACATCAGGTGTGGCACCTCGGTTCGTGCGGGGCCGAGGGCCACCCGGCGTTCGCGAAGTGCGCCGGGTGGCCGACGGGGATCAGTGACGTGCCGGGTTCGCGTCACGGCCACGGGTGAATTCCGTGGCCGGAGCACCAGCCCGAACACGTGCGACAACGCGCGGAAACCGTGCGGAGGAAATGGAAAGGTCGTCAGGGACGACAGAAGGAAGCGGCCACCCGACCGAAGTCGACGTGGCGGCGACGGGTCAACACCCCGGTTCCGACCATGCTTCGAGTAGAGCAGTCCGGCCCGGTCGCAACAAGCCCACGTCCCCCGGATTCCACGACCTGGGACGTGCCCACTATCCTGGGCGTGCGGATGAGTCGGCAGGGCGGCCGCGTCGACAGAATTCATGTCTGTCGCCGAGGAAAGTCCGGACTCCACAGGGCAGGGTGGTTGTTAACGGCAACCAGGGGTGACCCTCGGGACAGTGCCACAGAAAACAGACCGCCTCGGCGTGAGCCGGGGTAAGGGTGAAACGGTGGTGTAAGAGACCACCAGCGCCCCTGGTGACAGGGGCGGCTAGGTAAACCCCACCCGGAGCAAGGCCAAGAGGGTGCTCAGGCACCTGCGCAGGCGTTCGAGGGCTGCCCGCCCGATGCCTGCGGGTAGGCCGCACGAGCCTGTCGGCAACGGCAGGCCGAGATGGATGGCCGCCGAGCGGTGCACCGCGAGGTGCCCGTGGAACAGGATCCGGCTTACATGCCGGCTCATCCGCCCCGTTCTCCTGCTTCCCGTCGGGACGGGACGGCTCCCGTTGCGTGCGGGACGGTCCCGTCGGGGTGTGGTCGATTTGACTCGGGCCCCTGGATTTGACCCTTTGATCGGGGCAAAGGGCAGGTGGTGAAAACCTGCCCGATCAACCAGGGCAAGGGTCAAATCCCCCCGGTAAAATCGACCACGGGTTGCGCGCTCCCGGAAAAAGCAGGCGCCTTCGGTCAGGAAGCGCCACCGAACAAGGCGGCAGCGGGCCGAGTGACCGACTGCTGCCAGGCGGGGGACGCGGCGCGGTCGATTCTACTCGGGGATTCGAGCCTTGAAATCGATGATCGGGCAGGCTTTCGGGACTGCTCTTCGTCCCGATCAAAGGCTCACATGAGGGGCCCCCGAGTCGCATCGGCCGACCACCCGACCACCTCGAACACGCGGACCCCGACCCACGACCCCGAAGCCCGACCCCACGACCCGAGCGAGCTACGGCCGCCGAGCGGGCCGCCCCGGCGGCATCCGGTGCACGGGCCGGAACGGGGCCCCTCCGTTGAACCGCTCCTCCAGCTCCCCGACGTACCCCTCCACGGCCGGGTTCACGATGTCCGCCAGGCTCCGCACCCCGGCCACCGGCTCGTAGGCCGCCAGGTACGTGGCGGCGGCCCTCGCGCGCTCCAGCACCTCGCTGTCGAAGTTGATGGTCCGCTGCACCCGCCGCCCCGTTTGCCGGTCCTCACCGGTAGCCTCTGCGGTGTCCAGCTCGGCCGCGGTGATGGTGATTTCCTTCACCTCCGCGTCCGTGCCGGCAGCGGTTTCGGGCGGCGGGGTCATCGGCGAGCCTCCTCGAGTCGTAACACCGGGCTCCGCCTCCGTTCGGGCGAGTGGTCCGGCCGAACAGGTCAGTCAGGTGATCAGCCGAATGAGGGAGAGGCGGGCGTGCGCACTGTGCGTGACCCGCAAGTTCGCGGTCGGGTGAACTATCTCGGCAAGCGGGAGAATCCGGCCCGGGTGGTTCACGGACGACACCCCCTCAACCATGATGTGCGTGCCAGATTAGACGTAATCGAGTGCGAGGGGAACGGCTTTTGATCACCGCACGGCTCGGCGACTGATACACCTCGTGACGAAGACGTGTTCTACTCGTTAGCGCAAGCCCCGGACGGGACCCCCTATGCCCGCCCGGAGTCGCTCGGCGTACTCAGGAGTACGAGATGACCGCCATGGCCCTGGTAACACTCGCGCAGCAGCAGCAGCCTGGCGGCGGCCTGGGCACAACAGGCATCCGCGACTGGATCCTGAACAACCTGGTTCCGCTGCTCCTCCTCACCGTTGCCGTCCTCCTGCTCTGGCTCGGTGGCGGGAAGGGCGACAACGCAGGTGTGATGCGCAGGCTCGGCGGCGTCATCGTCGCGCTGGCGATCATCGGATTGGCCGTGACCACGAACGCCGGCGCGAACATCGGCACGTGGCTCGCCGGCCTGTTCACCGGAGGCTGACGGGTGCGGGTCCGCACTGACGACGAGGTGTACCGGGTCGACGCCGTCTGGCTGGGACCACCGAAGGCGACCTTCCCCTGGCGTGCGCGCTACGTGGCCTGGGGTGTGGGCATCGCGGTGTTCCTCCTGGTCCTGACGGTCGAGCGGCAGCTCGGGTTCGGCTTCAGCTTCTTCACGACCGCGTGGGCGCTCGTCATCACGGTGATGCTCACGCGCTTCATCTGCGCCCGCATCAGCCACGAGCGGCCGCTGTCGGCCGCACTGGCGATGTGGGTCCGCGAACTGCTCGCCCCCCGCGAACGCACCGCGGGCGTGGGCGGAGCGGCCAGCGCCGCCCGGATTCGGGTCAACCCCCAACGCCCCCGCAGGCGTCAGAAGAAGCGGGGCAGGGGTTCGAGACGCTCCACAGCTTCCACCGTCCAGGTCTCGGAACAGGCCCAGAAGAATCGACGGCGGTCAGGCGGCCGTAAGAAGGAGGTACGCGGTGTTCGGACGCCGGCGAGACCGTGACCGACGCTCCGCGGCGCACGTGGCCCAGCACGCGGCCGCCGCGGACCACTCGGACCGCAAGGTGTACAGCAAGCGGGGTCGTCGCCTCACCGGTGAGCAGGCGATCCCGAGCTACACGCCGTCCATCGCCGCCCGCAGCATCGACGGCCACCTGCTGCGCACCGGCCAGGAGGTCTACGCCTGGTACAAGCTCGCGCCGCAGCGCTGGTCCTTCCGGTCGGACTCGCAGCGCCAGGACCTGATCGCGGCCATCGCCGGTCAGTACGCGGAGCTCCAGGGCCGCTGGATGCACCTGCGCGTGACCACGCGCCCGTACCCGATCCGGATGTGGGCCGAGGCGCACGTCCACAACGCGGTGCGCCGCCTCCCGGACACCCCCGGCACGCTGTCGTTCGACGACTACATGGTCGGCGAGCAGCAGCAGCTCATGGGTCGTTCGATGGCGGAGAAGGAGGTCTACCTGGGCGTCCAGGTGCAGACCCGCAACATGATGGACCGCGCCGTCGAGCGCGCCGCTCCCGTGCTGCGCAAGGTCTTCCCGGACGCCGTGGACGCCGAGCTGGTGGCACTGGACAGCGAGGTCGACCACCTCGACCAGGTCATCGGCTCCGCGGGCCTGGAGGGACGCCCGGCGACGGCCGAGGAGATGTCCTGGCTGATGCACCGGTCGTGCTCGCTCGGCCTGCCCGCCCCGCGCAACCTCCCGGCCGTGCCGGGTGCCGCGTGGGAGCCGGAGGACCTGGCCAGCTTCACCGACGCGGCGGACTTCCACCAGGAGCCGTACTCGCCGACGGTCACCGTGCGTGGCCGGACCGGCTCGAACGCGGGCATCCGGCGCCACGTCGTTGTGCTCACCGTGGGCCTGATGCACGGCCTCCAGATCCCCGAGGTCGACGACCCGTGGGTGCAGAGGGCCGACCGCCTGCCCGCGAGCGTCGAGTGGTCCGCGCGGATCTACGTGCGGAAGCCCGAAGACGTCTCGGGCGAGTTGCAGCGGCAGATGAACAAGGTCCGCTCCCAGGTCCGGCACTACACCGACGAGCACGAACTGGAGCCGCCGCAGTCGCTCGCGCGGCAGGCCAGCCGCGTGCTGGACATCGACGACGAGATGACGTCGGGCTTCACCGCGCTGGGCACCCGTGTGCGCTCGTGGTGGCGGCTCGCCGTCTCGGGTCCGACCGAGCGCGACGCGCTGCGGCTGGCCCAGTCGCTGCTGGACCTCTACAAGCCGAAGGTCGCGATCGAGCACCCCGAGGCGCAGTTCGCCATCGCCAGGGAGTTCATCCCCGGTGAGGCCCTGTCCTCCGGCGCGTACCTGCGCCGCGGCTCGGTGCTGTGGGCGGCCTCGGCCGTCCCGACGGCGACGGCGGAGGTCGGCGACCGCCGCGGCATCCTGCTGGGCGAGACCTGCACCGCCACCCGGCGACCGGTGGCGTGGGACCCGTGGATGGCGCAGGAGCTGCGCGACGCCTCGGGCCTGACGGCGATGGTGGCTGGCCTCGGCGCGGGCAAGTCGTTCCTCGGCGGCGGCATCGTCTACAAGACGCTGCGCGCGGGCGCCCACTGGACGCTGCTCGACCCGTCCGGTCCTCTGGCGGCGCTGTGCGAGCTGCCCGAGCTGAAGCCGTACGCGCGGCCGATCAACCTGCTCAACGCCCAGCCCGGCATCCTCAACCCCTACCGGGTGGTCGCCGAGCCGATGCTGGAGCACTTCATCGACGAGGAGGACCCCGAGCGGGCCTGGCGTCGGGAGAAGGCACTGGCGGCGGCGACCCGGCGGCGGCTGGTGCTGGACGTGCTCAGCGGTCTGCTGCCCTACGAGGTGGCGAAGCTGCCGCAGACCCGGATCGTGCTGCTGCGCGCGGTGCGGACGGTCGGCGGCCGGTTCGACGCCCACCCCGGCCAGGTCTTCGAGGCCCTGCGGCGGGACGCGAGCGAGCACCACGAGCACGCGGTGGTCGTGGCGGACTTCCTGGACGAGATGCGCGAGCGCATGTCGCTGCTCATCCCGGAGCGCAACGCCGACCCGTACGACGAGCAGCGCGACGACCGGCTCACGGTGCTGACCATGGCGGGCCTGAACCTGCCGAAGGACAACGTCGGCCGCGAGCACTGGACCGACGCCGAGGCGCTGGGCGTCGAGATGCTGAACCTGGCCGCGTGGCTCACCCAGCGGTCGATCTACGAGCGCCCCAAGGACCTCCGCAAGGGCGTCTGGATCGACGAGGCGTTCTTCCTGTCTGAGGTCCCGACGGGCCGCGTGCTGATGAACCGCTTCGCGCGCGACTCGCGCAAGTGGAACGTCCGCGTGCTGCTGTCGTCGCAGGTCCCGGCCGACTTCCTGAAGATCCAGGGCTTCGTCACGCTGCTGGACTCGGTCTTCGTCGGCAGGCTCGACGACGACCAGGCCCAGTCGGACGCCCTGCGGCTGCTCAAGGTGCCGATCGGCGCCGGGTACGAGCAGGTCGTGGCGAGCCTCGGCCGTCGTCCCGGTGGCGTGCGCAACGCCGCCGAGCGCGACCGCGCGCCCCGCCAGTTCATCTTCGGCGACGGCGCGGGCGGCGTGGAGCGGATCCGCATCGACTTCAGCGGTCCGCACCTGGCGCACCTGCGCGAGGGCCTGGACACGACGCCGGACGCGCTGCGGCACAACGAGGGCGACATCGTGGAGGTGTCCGCGCCCCTGGAGGAGCGGCTCACCTACAACGAGCGCAACCACACCGACGACTACGAGGACGAGCTGGCCGCCGACCTGGAGGTCGGGCTGGTCGACGACGACGAGCTGGTCGATTCGACACACGGCGAGGGAGGGAACCGCCGACCGGGCCGGGAAGGCGCGGCATGACGCTCCTCCTCATCGTCCTGGCCGCAGCCGCCGCGCCGAGTGCGCGGCGGCTGTACAAACGCTTTCGGGGGCCCGCCAAGCCGGGGCCCAAGCGCTGGCGCCCGCTGGCCGTGGTCGTGGCGATCCTGGCGCTCCAGGCGGTCATCGGCGCTCCGGCGGCGAACGCGGCGGCGTGCGGTGAGTCGCCGAACCCCGAGCGGCCGGGCTCCGGCATGGTCGGCGCGATCGACCCGCCGATCGGCAACGGCCTCAAGGACACGCCGTACCTGAACTTCGGCTACGCGGGCATGGTCTGGCACACCTACCAGGAGAAGTGCACCGTCCTGCCCGACTCGCCCGGTGTGATCGACACCTGGGTGGGCAACGAGCTGTTCAACGTCGGCAAGAACATCGTCGGCGCGACGAACGCCCTGCACTACACCGTGATGGGCCGCGGTCTGCTGGTGCCGCTGGACGACGCGGTGAAGTCCGGCGTCCAGAAGGTCTACGACAACGTCTACCTGCGCTGGTTCGGCCTGGTGGCGCTGCTGCTGGCGATCCTGATGTTCCGGCAGATCTGGCAGGGCGACCTGGCCACGATCAGCAAGCGGGGCATGTGGGCGCTGGCCGCCATGTGGCTGGCGACGTCGACGCTCGCGTTACCCCAGTTCTACACGCTGCTCGACAGCACGCTGGTGACCAAGACGTCGGAGATCCAGGCCGGTTTCGTGGAGTCGCCCGAGGAACAGGGCACGCTGCACGTGCTGCCGTCCAAGCTGCACGACACCGTCGTCTACCAGAGCTGGCTGCGCGGCGAGTTCGGCACGCCGGACGCCCCGCAGGCGACCGAGTTCGGCTCGCGGCTGCTCAACGCGCAGGCGTGGACGACCGACGAGCTGGCCCAGCACAAGGACGGCGACCAGGCGGCGCTGGACGCGAAGAAGGCCGAGTACAAGGCGATCTTCGCGGGCCTCGGCACGTCCAAGGGCTACTTCACCGGCGAGGACGGCAGCCGCATGGGCTCCGGGTTCCTCGCGATGCTCCAGGCCGTCGCGTTCTCGCTGTTCCAGCTGTTCGCGAAGGCCGCGGTGCTGCTGGCCCAGCTCCTGCTGCGCATCCTGACGCTGGCCGGACCGCTGATCGGCCTGGTCGCGCTGATCCACCACGACCTGCTGCGCAAGGTCGGCCGCGCGGCGGCCGTGACCGTGTTCAACGTGCTGATCCTCGCCGTGCTGGCGGGCACGCACGCGCTGCTGCTCCAGGCGATCCTCAACGCCAACGGGCTGTCGCTGCTGACCAGGACCCTGCTCGGGCTGATGCTGACGCTCATCTGCTTCATGATCGGCAAACCGCTGCGCCGCATGTGGCAGATGGTGGAGATGTCGGTCGGGTCGGCCAGCCAGGCGCTGCCGATGGGCCAGGGGCTGCTGTCGCGGATGCGCGGCAAGAAGGCCGACACCGGCCCGACGCCGCAGGACGAGTTCTGGGACACCGTGCGCGACACCGATCCCGACGGCGACCCGACCCCGCAGCGTGACCGGACCCGCGTCCGGCCCGAGGCGAACAACCCGGTCATGGCGACGGCGCAGCGGCTCGACCGCCGCTCCGGCCCGGCCGAGCTGCCGTCCTCGTCCGGTGTCGAGGGGACGGGCGACCGGGCGCTGCCCGCGCGCGGCTACGGCGGAGCGGCGGCAGCCCTGCCGTCGGGCCGCTCCAGCCGCGTCGTGGACACCGCCCCGGCGTCCGACCGGGGCTGGGACCGGCAGGAGGACGCGGTCTTCGTGCCCTCCCGCGTGCCCACGTACAGCAGCAACAACAGCAGCAGCTTCGCCCGCGTCGCGGACAACCCCGTGGTGCCTGGCCCCCGCAGGGCCGAGACGGAAGTCGTCGCGGGCAGGCAGGTGCACGTGATCTACCGCCCGTCGCGCGGGCTCGAAGTCAGGGACAACTGAGATGCCGATCCGGACGAACAGGGGCCGCGCGGCGGTCTACCGACGCCTGTGGAGCTGGCCGCTGCGGTCGCCCAACCACCTGATCGCGACGATGGTCGGCTTCGCCGTGGTGATCATCGTGTTCACCAGCGTGATCCCGGCCATGACCAAGGGCGCGAGGGGTGGCGCGACGAACGCCGCGGGCACCAGCACGTCGCAGGTGCCCGGCCAGGTGGGTGTGCTCCCCTCCGGTGTCCCGAGCATCTCGCTGCCCACGAAGGCGCCCCCGCCGTCGGCCACGCCCTCGTCCGCGCCCGTCGACCCCGACGCCCGGATCACCGCCGACCTGTGGGCCGACGCGTGGATCACCCGTCCGGCGGACGACAAGAGCACCACCTGGCTTGAGACCCTCAAGCCGTACACAACGGAAGAGCTGTTGCCCCAGATGGCGACCGTCGACCCCAGGAACCTGCCGACGGCGCTGGACGGGGTGGTGACGCCGAAGGAGTCGCACCCCGACTCCGTCGTGTTCGAGGTCGGGCTGAAGGGCGAGGGCACGCTGCGGATGACGGTGGTGAAGAGGGCCGACAAGTGGCTCGTGCACAAGTACGACAGGGTGTGACGGCATGCTGAAGGTCGGCGTCGTGGTGTCGGTGCTCGTGACCGTGCTGCTCACGGTCATCCTCACCAACGGTGTGACGACGGTCGTCGGCAACAACAGCAACGCCCTCGGCACCATCGGCCTCGTCAACATGAGCTGCAACGCCGCCATCGGCCCGTGGGACGCGGGCGGGGCGGACAAGGGCAAGAACGACGCCAGCAACCTCAAGGAAGACCAGCGCAGCACCGTCGCCAAGATCATCTCCATCGGTCAGGAGCGCAAGCTCCCGCCGCTCGCGTGGCAGGTCGCCATCCAGGCGGGCATGACCGAGTCCGGCCTCAGGCCGCTCGACTACGGCGATCGGGACTCCCTCGGCATCTTCCAGATGCGCCCCTCGATGGGCTGGGGCAGCCCGGCCGAGGTCACCGACCCGCAGTACGCGATCAACAAGTTCTACGACGTCCTGCTGTCCGTGCCGGACTGGGAGTCCAGGCGGCCGGGTGAGTCGGCGCAGGCCGTGGAGCGCTCGGCGTTCCCGGACCGGTACCACAACTGGGAGGCCATGGCGGCCTTCCTCATCGGTGAACTCGGCCAGATCGCCGACCCGGCGGGCTGCGGGCAGAGCAACGGCGCGTTCCTGGCGACCTCGGCGGCGGCGGCCAAGGCCATCGCGTTCACCAAGGACCAGTTGGGCGAGCCCTACCTGTGGGGCGGCAACGGTCCCGACGCCTGGGACTGCTCCGGCATCCTGGTCAAGGCGTTCGCCACCGCCGACATCCAGATCCCGCGCGTGGCGAACGACCAGTACATGAAGGGCGGCGCCTACCTCCCCGTGCGGGAAGCGCAGCCAGGTGATTTGATCTTCTGGGCCAACGACCCGGCCGACCCGGTGACGGTGCACCACGTCGCCATGTACCTGGGGGGCGACGAGTACATCCACGCGCCGCAGACGGGGGACGTGGTGAAGATCAGCAAGATCAACTGGGACTACCACGAATTGATGCCACTGGCCGTCAGGCCGGGTGTGTAGGTCAGCGTAGGCCAGGCGAGGCGCGCAGAAGCCGAGCCTGTCAGGAGGGAGCGCCGCACATGTTCACCCCCGACCCCATCCCGCGCCCGGTAGGACCGCCCGCGTCCACCACACCGGTGCGCGACTACCTGTCGAGCCCGAAACCGGGCGTGGACAAGGCGTACGTGGTCTTACCGCGATCCCTGGTCGAGTCGATGCCGCTGCCGTGGCAGCAGCACATGGCCCACCTGCTGGCCGAGCTGCACCACAACTCGGCCCACCTCCAGTGGCCGCACTACCGGGTGGTGCCGTCGCGGGTGGAGCGGTTGGTCGACCTGGACGAGGAGCAGCTCGCGGAGGTCGGGGCGATCATGGAGATCGACTCGGACGGGGAGCTGGTGTACCGGGAGCGGAACGGGGGGCGGATCTCCAATCCGGAGAGTCGGACCGTGATGGTGTCGTGCGTGGACCCGATTCCGGCGGAGTACGCCAATGCGAATCAGAGCACGCCGCCTCGGGGATTTCCCGCTCCTTATCCTGGGCAGGGACATCCTGGGCCTTCCCATCCTGGGCAGCCGCATCCTGGGCAGCCGCACCCCTCTGGGCCGTTGCCCGTGCAGGCTCCGCAGTGGTGAGCTGGTTTCAGCTGGTCGGGTAGCTGCCGGTCCTGTCGGATCGGGTGGCCGCCGGTCCCGGCCGGGGTGGCCGATGTGACTCGGGGACCCCTCGATTCGACCCTGTGATCGGGCCAATGGGCAGGTGGTGTCAACCTGCCCGACCTACCGGGGCAAGGGTCAAATCCCCCGAGTGAAATCGGCCGTGTTTTGGGGAAGGCAGCGGCCTCGCTTTCAGTCGTGTCGAGATGACATGCGTTGGTTTGCATGGAAGTCTGGTGGTATGGCTGATGATGAGAATGCCTGGTACTACTGCCTGACCCACAAGACCGTTGAGCGTGGGGTCGGGTGCAGGGGTGGGGACCGCATGGGGCCCTACGCCGATGAGGCGACCGCTTCTCGTGCTCTGGAGATCGCTCGTGAGCGGACCCGGTCGGCTGATGAGGCGTCGCGCAAATGGGACGGCGACTGACGCCGCGCGGCTAGGGTGGGTTCGTGGCCTCCTTGGTGATCAGGACCGGTCGCGCCGAGTTGGACTTCAGCGGGATCCGGACCGAGTTCGGGTTGCCGCAGGAGTTTCCCGCTGGGGCGTTGGCCGAGGCGGAGCGTGCGGTGTTGAGCGCGCCCGGTGAGCGGGAGGACGCGACCGCGCTCCCGTTCGTGACCATCGACCCTCCTGGTGCGAAGGACCTCGACCAGGCGCTGCTGATCGAGCGGTTGCCCGGTGGGAAGTTCCGGGTGCACTACGCCATCGCCGATGTCGGCGGGTTCGTCGTGCCGGGCGGGGCGTTGGACGCCGAGGTGCGCAAGCGCGGGCAGACGCTGTACCTGCCCGACGGCAACGTGCCGCTGCACCCGACCGTGTTGTCCGAGGGGGCGGCCAGTCTGCTGCCCACCCAGACGCGGCCTGCCGTGCTGTGGACGTTCGACTGCGGTTCGGACGGTGAGCCCGAGTCGGTGCGGGTGCGGCGGGCGCTGGTGCGGTCCACCGCGCAGTTCGACTACGAGAGCGTGCAGGCGACGATCGACGCGGGGACGGTGCACCCGTCGATCGAGGCGCTGCCGGACTTCGGTCGGCTGCGGCGGGAGCGGGCGCTCGACCGGGGCGCGGTGGAGTTGCAGCTGCCCGAGCAGGAGATCGAGCCCAACGGCGACGGTGACTGGAAGCTCGTGCTGCGGCCCCGCGTGGAGGTGGACGCGTGGAACGCGGAGATCTCGCTGCTGACCGGCATGGCCGCCGCCAAGATCATGCTGGACGCCCGCGTGGGTGTCATCCGGACGCTTCCCGACGCCGATGAGGGCGCGGTCGAGGCGATCAAGAGGTCGGCTCAGGCGTTGAACGTGCCGTGGGCCGACGGGGTGAGTCCCGCGAAGCTGCTGGCCGGGCTCGACCCGGCGCGGCCGGAGTCGTTGGCGTTGTTCGTGGACGCGACCCGGCTGCTGCGCGGTGCGGGGTACACGGCGTTCAACGGGACGGTGCCGGAGATCGCCACGCACGCGGGCATCGCGGCCTCCTACGCGCACGTCACCGCTCCTCTTCGGCGGTTGGTGGACCGGTTCGCCACGGAGGTCTGCCTGGCCGTGACCGAGGGTCGTGAGGTGCCCGAGTGGCTCCAGCAGGCGCTGCCCGAGCTGCCCGGTCTGATGGGTGGGTCCGACGCGGTGGCGAGCAAGGTCGACCGGGCCTGCCTGGACCAGGTCGAGGCGTGGGTGATGGAGGACCGGGTCGGGCAGGAGTTCGACGCCGTGGTGCTGCGGTCCGAGGGCAACGGTGCCGACGTGTTCGTCCCCGAGCCGCCCGTGATGGGGCGCTGCTCCGGCGAGGACATCCCCGAGGGCGAGCGGATCCGGGTGCGGCTCGTGCAGGCTGACGCGGCTCGCCGGAAGGTCGCGTTCGAAGTCGTGTGAAGATGACCCGGTGACTGCGATTCGTGAGCTGACCGTGGGTGTACTGGGTGGTACTGGCGCGCAGGGCAAGGGGCTCGCGCTGCGCTGGGCCAAGGCCGGGCTGAAGGTCGTGATCGGCTCCCGTGCGGCTGAGCGCGCGGAGAAGTCGGCCGAGGAGCTGCGGGAACTGGCAGGCGTCGACCACGTGACCGGTGCGGACAACCAGGGCTGCGCGGAGCAGTCGGACATCGTGCTGGTGGCCGTGCCGTGGGACGGGCACGGCGAGCTGGTGGCGTCGCTGCGGGAAGCGCTGGTCGGGAAGATCGTCGTGGACTGCGTGAACCCGCTCGGCTTCGACAAGCAGGGGCCGTTCGCGCTGGCCGTGGAGGAGGGCAGCGCGGCGCAGCAGACGGCGGCGCTGCTGCCCGAGTCGCGCGTGACGGCGGCGTTCCACCACGTGTCCGCGGTGTCGTTGGCGGACCTGACGATCGAGTCGGTCGACATGGACGTGCTGGTGCTCGGCGACGACCGCGAGGCCACGGACGTCGTGCGCGAGCTGGCCGAGACGGTGCCCGGCTTCCGGGGCGTCTTCGGCGGGCGGCTGCGCAACGCGCACCAGGTCGAGGCGTTCACCGCGAACCTGATCGCGATCAACCGCCGCTACAAGGCCCACGCGGGTCTGAAGATCACCGACATCTGATGCTGCCCGTCGACGACCTCGGCGAGCCGGTCCCGATCCCGGACCGGCCCCGCCGGGTCGTCAGCCTGGTGCCGTCGCTGACGGAGTCGGTGCCCGCGTCGTCGCTGGTCGGCGTGACGGACTACTGCCCGGTCGACACCGCCCGCGTCGGCGGGTCGAAGTACCCGGACGTCGACCGCGTGCTCGCGCTGCGGCCTGACCTGGTCCTCGCGAACGTCGAGGAGAACCGGGCCGAGGACGTGGAGCGGTTGCGGGCCAACGGGGTCGCGGTGTGGGTGACGGCCGCGCCCGCGACCGTGCCGCAGGCCCTCGCGTCGCTGCGGAGGCTGCTGGCGACGGCGTGGGACGTCGAGCCGGACTGGCTCGTGCGGGCCGAGGAGGTCTGGCGGCACGCGGAACCGGTGTGGGCGAGGGCGGTCGTCCCGGTGTGGCGTCGGCCGTGGGTCGTGCTCGGCCGCGACACGTTCGCCGGTGACGTGCTGCGGCGCCTGGGGGTGGAGAACGTCTACGGCGACCACGCCGAGCGCTACCCGAGGCCGTCGCTGGACGAGATCCGGGCCACGGGCGCCGACCTGGTCGTGCTGCCCGACGAGCCGTACGCGTTCAGCGCCACCGACGGTCCGGAGGCGTTCCCCGGCACGAGGTGCGTGCTCGTGTCGGGGCGCCACCTGACGTGGTACGGGCCGTCGCTGGTCGAGGCCCGCGAGGTGCTGGAACTCCGTCGAGGACGTCCTTGACGGCGTTCGATCAGTGGAAGGTGTGCTCGGGGCCGGGGAACTCGTGGCCCCTGACCTCGGCGGCGAACGCCTGCGCCGCGGTGCTCATCAGGCCCGCCATGTCGGCGTAGCGCTTCACGAACTTGGGGGCCCTGCCGCGGCGCAGCCCCATCATGTCCTGCCACACCAGCACCTGGGCGTCGGTGTCCGGACCGGCGCCGATGCCGACGGTGGGGACCCGCAGGTCGTGGGTGATCTGCTTCGCGACCTCGGAGGTCACCATCTCCAGCACGACCGCGAACGCGCCCGCTTCCTCCAGGGCCTTCGCGTCGGCGACGACGGAGTCGAAGGACTCGCGGCGGCCCTGCACGCGGTAGCCGCCGAGCTGGTGCTCGCTCTGCGGGGTGAACCCGATGTGCCCCATGACCGGGATGCCCGCCCGCACGATCGCCTGGACGTGCGGCGCGAAGTGCCTGCCGCCCTCCAGCTTGACCGCGTGGGCCTGGCCCTCCTTCATGAACCGGACGGCGGTGGCGACGGCCTGCTCGACCGACACCTGGTAGCTGCCGAACGGCAGGTCTGCGACCACGAGGGCCTTCTTCACCGACCTGGTGACGCTGCGGACCAGCGGGATCAGCTCGTCGACGGTCACCGGCAGCGAGGTCTCGTGGCCGTAGACGTTGTTCGACGCGGAGTCGCCGACCAGCAGGACGGGGATGCCCGCCTCGTCGAACAGCTCGGCGGTGTACATGTCGTAGGCCGTGAGCATGGGCCACGGCTCGCCCCGTTCCTTCATCTCGCGAAGGTGGGGGATGCGCACCCGCTTGGCGGGTGCGGCCGACTGCGCGGGGCCGTTTCCGTACGGCGCCGCTACTTCAGCCGCAGAGGTCATGGTGGACCGTCCTTCCCTCGACGCCCGCTCCGTTGCGGGTCCCCGGGTGTGTTTGCACGGTTACGCGGTCCAGCGTGACACCGGCGGGGCCCTCGCGGCAGAGTGTGCGAGTAGCCTCACACCACTTCGAGGGGGTGGCATGGCCTGTCGAATCACCGAACTCGTGCTCGACTGCGTCGATCCGGACAAGCTCGCCGACTTCTGGTGCGGCGTGCTCGGCTACCAGGTCCTGGACCGCGACCAGGACGGGATCGAGATCGGTCGCGCGGACCAGGCGCCCGAGGACCGGATCACGCTCGTGCTCAGCCGCGGCGCCGACCGCAGGCGGCAGAAGCTGCCGCTGCACCTGGACGTGAACGCCACCGACCGCGACCAGGCCGCCGAGTTGGAACGGCTGCTGGCGCTGGGCGCTAAGCAGGTCGACATCGGCCAGTCCGGGGTGAGCTGGCACGTGCTCGCCGACCCGGAGGGCAACGAGTTCTGCCTGCTCAAACGGCGTGTGGCCCCCTGAGGACGTCCCGGACGGCCATCGCGACCGCGTCCGGCCGGTCGACCGGGATCATGTGCCTGCTGCCGGGCACCAGCACGTTGCGGCCCCACGGCACGAGCCCCGCGAGCGCGGAGTGCTCCGGCCACAGCCTGCGTCCGGCGGTGAGCACCTGGAACGGCACCTCCGGCAGCGGGTGGTCGACCCGCAGGCGCTCCAGGTCCGCGACCTGGTCGGGGTAGGCGGCGAGTTCCGCGAGCACGGCCTTCGCCACGTGCGGTCGCCGGTAGACGGCCCTGACCAGCGCTTCCGGGGCCGGGTCGCGCTTGGCGAGCGTCGAGCCCTCGATGGCCCAGCGCCGCAGCAGGTGGCCGTGCCTGCGCACGAACGCCGCGCCCGCGCCGTGCGGCACGAGCGCCAGCAGCCAGTGCGCGACCAGCGCGGACAGGTCGAACGGCCGCCCGGCGCCCGGCGACTCCGGGTCGGGGTCGAGCAGCACGAGACCGGCCACCCGGTCCGGGCGCAGCCGGGCGAACGCCTCCACGTGCATCGTGGCCATCGAGTGGCCCACGAGCACGGCGGTCGGCGCGTCGCCGAGCACGGCCTCCAGCACCGCGACCTCGCGGGCCAGCGTCGGGTCGGTCGAGGTGGGCGCGCTGTCGCCCGTTCCGGGCCGATCGAACACGATCACCCGCGCGCTCCCGGCCAGCAGGGCTACCGTTGCACTCCAGTCGAACCAGGCCCCGCCGAGCCCTGAGCTGAGCACGACGACCGGGTCGTCCGCTTTCCCGGCCGAGGTGACGTGCACCCCTCCGGCCTCGGTGATGATCGTGGTCCGCACCCGTTCAGGGTCACCTACGAACCTGTGGAGAAGTTGTGCCCGTGCCGAAGTGGAAGTGGCGCATCGCCGGAACGGTCGCCACCGTCGTCCAACTCGCCGCATTGGGCTCCCTCGTCCTGCTGGTCATCCCCGAGGACAGCGCGGTCGCCGGGGTCGTCCGGCTGGCCGGGTACTGGCTCGGCCTGCCGGTCGACGCGAACCTGTTCATCGTCCTGGTGTTCGTCGTGCTCGGCGCGGCCCTGCGACGGCGCAAGCGGGCCGCGCTGTGGACGCTCCTGGTGTTCGAGGGCCTGGGTCTGCTGCTGGTGTCGGTCGTGCTGGGACTGTTCGTCCTGGACCCCGACTCCATGGCCGAGGAGGGCGTGACCTGGTCCGAGCTGTGGGTGTTCTTCGGCGGCGGGTTCGCCGCCTCGCTGGTGATCATCGGCTTCCTGTGGGTCGCGCGACCCGCGTTCCCGGCGCGGCTGGCGCCGGGGGCGTGGTTGCAGGCGATCGGTCGGTTCCTCGGCGGTTTGGTCCTGTTCTGCCTGGTCGGGTTCGGTCTCACGGAGATCTTCCCCGGCAGCCTCGTCGACGTGGGGGAGAAGTTCGTCTGGGCCGCCAACCAGGTGACCGGCGAGGTGCTGCCGCTGCGGCGGCTCGACGTGGGCGAGGGCCCGCAGTGGCTCAGCGTCGTGCTCGGGCTCTCCGGCACGCTGGTCGCGATCTACGCCATGTACGTGTTCTTCCGCGGCGAGCGGTCCAGCCGGTGGCTGAACGACACCGAGGAGCTGGGCGTGCGCAGGCTGCTCGCGGCGCACGGCGAGCCGGACTCGCTGGGCTACTTCGCGACCCGCCGCGACAAGAGCGTCGTGTTCGCCGAGAACGGGCGCGCGGCCCTGACCTACCGGGTGCTCGGCGGCACGACCCTCGCCAGCGGCGACCCCGTCGGCGACGAGGAGGCGTGGCCGCTGGCCGTGCGGGCGTGGCTCGCGGAGGCGCGGGAGTTCGGCTGGAGCCCCGGTGTGCTCGGGGCCAGCGAGCGCGGCGCGCGGGTGTACACCGCGGCCGGGCTCAAGGCGCTGGAGATCGGCGACGAGGCCGTGCTGGACGTCCGCGAGTTCACGCTGGCCGGTCCGGAGCGGAGGGCCGTCCGGCAGGCGGTGAGCCGGATCTCCCGCGCGGGCTACACGACCAGGGTGCGGCGGCACTCGGAGATCCCGGCGTTCGAGATGGGTTCGATCCTGGCGCTGGCCGAGCGGTGGCGCGGCGCGGAGACCGAGCGCGGGTTCTCGATGGCGCTGGGGCGGCTGGGTGATCCCGCCGACGGCCGGTGCGTGATGGTCGAGGCCTACGACGCCGCCGGGGCGCTGCGGGGCCTGCTGTCGTTCGTGCCGTGGGGCCGTCGCGGTGTCTCGCTCGACCTCATGCGGCGGGACCGGATGGCCGAGAACGGGCTCAACGAGTACATGGTGGCCGAGCTGGTCGAGGCCAGCGGACGGCTCGGCGTGCAGCGGATCTCGTTGAACTTCGCGATGTTCCGCGCGGTGTTCGAGGAGGGCGAGAAGATCGGCGCGGGGCCGGTGCTGCGGGCGTGGCGGAAGGTGCTCGGCATCGCCTCCCGGTTCGCCCAGCTCGAATCGCTCTACCGGTCGAACGCGAAGTACGGTCCGGAGTGGATGCCCCGGTACCTGTGCTACTCCAGGACCCGGAACCTGCCGAGGGTGAGCATCGCGGCCGGGATCGCCGAGGGCTTCGTGCCCAGCCTGCGGTCGCTGCTCAAGCGCGGCTCGGACCGCGTGCTGGAGGACGACCTGAACGGTCCGGACGCGGTGCGGTTCGCGACGTGCGTCGCCGAGATCGAGGCGGAGGCGGCGCAGGTCGTGCTCAAGCCCGCCCGCAGGCCCGAACAGGTGCGGGTGCGGATCGCGAAGGTCGAGGCGATGCGGGCGCGGGGCGTGGACCCGTACCCGGTCGGCTTCGCCCGCGACGGGCAGCTCGTCGGCGTGCGCGAGCGGTTCGGCGCGCTGGCCCCCGACCGGCACACCGGCGAGCTGGTCACGGTGACCGGGCGGGTGGTCGCGGTCCGCGAGGTCGGCGGCCTGTGCTTCGCGCGGCTGCGGGACTTCAGCGGCGAACTCCAGGTGATGCTCGCGCGGGACCGGCTGGGCGAGCAGGGCCTGCGGTCGTGGAAGTCCGCGGTGGACCTCGGCGACCACGTCGGCGTGCACGGCGAGGTGGTCACGTCCCGGCGCGGCGAGCTGTCCGTGCTGGTGGACGAGTGGACGATCACCGCGAAGTGCCTGCACCCGTTGCCGGACAAGCGGAAGGGCCTCGCCGACCCGGAGGCCAGGGTCCGGCGGCGGTACCTGGACCTGATGGTGAACCAGGACTCCGCGCGGCTGCTGCGGGTGCGCAGCGACGTCGTGCGGGGGATCAGGGAGTTCCTGCACGAGCGGTCCTACCTGGAGGTCGAGACGCCGATGCTCCAGAGCGTCCACGGCGGCGCCAACGCCAGGCCGTTCGTGACGCACATCAACGCCTACGACATGCGGATGTACCTGAGGATCGCGCCCGAGCTGTACCTGAAGCGGCTGTGCGTCGCGGGCGTGGACCGGGTGTTCGAGCTGAACCGGAACTTCCGCAACGAGGGCGCCGACGCCACGCACAACCCGGAGTTCACGATGCTGGAGGCGTACCAGGCGTACGCCGACTACACGACGATGCTGCACCTGGTCCGGGAACTGGTGCAGCACTGCGCCCTCGCCGCGCACGGCAAGCAGATCGCCGTCCGCCCGGACGGGTCGGAGTTCGACATCTCCGGGGAGTGGCCGATCGTGCCCGTGCACACCGCCGTGTCCCGCGCGCTGGGGGAGGAGATCACCCCCGGCACCCCCGCCGAGCACCTGCGGTCGCTGCTGGAGGAGCGCGGTGTCGCCGTGCCGGAGGAGGCCGACCACGGGACGCTCCTCCAGGAGGCCTACGACGAGCTGGTCGAGGCCACCACGGTGGAACCGACCTTCTACACCGACTTCCCGACGTCGGTGTCTCCGCTGACCCGGCAGCACCGGGACGACCCGCGGCTCGCGGAGCGGTGGGACCTGGTCGCGTTCGGGGCCGAGATCGGCACCGCGTACTCGGAGCTGACCGATCCGCTGGAGCAGCGGCGGCGGCTGGAGGCGCAGTCGCTCAAGGCGGCCAGCGGCGACGTCGAGGCCATGGAGCTGGACGAGGACTTCCTCCGCGCGCTGGAGCACGGGATGCCGCCCACCGGCGGGCTCGGCATGGGCGTGGACCGGGTGCTGATGATGCTGACCGGCACCACGATCCGGCAGAGCGTCCTGTTCCCCTTCGTGCGACCCCAGTAGCCGGGCCCGGTCGTGCCGGGCCCGGCTCCCGGACTCAGGGCCTCGGTGCGACGGCGTGCGGCACGCCGATCACGTCCCGCATCGGCTTCAGCACGGTCTGCTCGGCGTCCACCTGCATCATCACCGGCCGCGACGGCGCGGCGGGCACGGGCTCCGCGACCACGGACGGGGCGTCGAGCACGGGGAACTCCACGTTGACGGCGATCTCGTCGCCGCCGATCTCGCGGGTGATCCACGACCCGGTCTCCACCAGCACCTGCAACGTCTTGGTCTGCAACCCGTTGATGCGGCTCAGGTACCAGTCGTCGCCGGGCATGTGCCCCATCCGGCTGCCGAGGCGGCTCTTGATGGTCCGCATCCGCGACCACAGCTCGTTGGTCAGCACCTGCCGGTCGGTGGTCGACACCAGGCCGTCGCGGATGCGGTCCTCGATGCCGCGCGGCATCCCGTCGTCCTGCGGCATGACCATCGTCGTCCACGCGCGGGCCTTCTCGCGGTACTGGAGCTGCTGCATCAGGCCCTCGTGCGCGGAGAAGTCCGACGAGCGCAGCTGCTTGCCCTGCCAGCGCGACCGCAGCGTGCCCGCGAGCGACAGCGCGCTCTTGACCCCGGTGTTGAGGCCGCGGCCGGGCCAGAAGTGCAGCGAGTTCGCGGCGTCGCCGATCAGGAAGCCGAACGTCTTCGAGTTGAGCTGCGCGGTGAAGCGCGAGTTCTGCGTCATGCTCAGCCGGAACATGGTGATGCCGAGGATGTCCTGCGGGGCCGCGCCGAAGAACCGGGCGCCGTCCAGGATGCGCGGCCACAGGAACGACAGCCGGTCGATCGACGGCTTGAAGATGGCCCGGTGCCGGTCGCACACGAACCGGTCGCCGCGCGGCAGCATCATGCAGCGGTAGCGGCTGATGCAGTCGACCGGCGAGTTCTCCCCGATCGCGACGATCTCCGACGCCTCCTCGGCGGTCAGCCGCATGTTGATGAACCCGCCGCCGAGCGAGTTGAACAGGAACCGGTTCTGGCTCACCGTCAGCGGAACCGTGAACTCGTCGGGGAAGTTGCCCTTCACCCGGATCCCGAGCACGGTCTCCACGAGCTGCTCGCCGCCGACGGAGTAGAAGTTCCGGTCCGACGTGCCGAAGTGGTCCTTGAGCTTCTCGCGCGTCGGCGAGTTGGCGCCGTCGGAGATCACCAGGATCCGCGTGTCGCCCCAGTCGGCGGGCGGCGTGTACGGCTCCGGCACCAGCTCGATGCCGTAGACGTCCTGCGCCATGTCCAGCAGGCAGTCCTCGATCCAGCGGATCTTGAGGTTGCGCGGACGGCCGCGCTCGCCGGGGGAGTCGGGGCCGAGCGGCCACATCTCCGCGTACCGGCCCTCCACGAACAGCTTCTTCTGCACCGCCTCGGGCAGCGTGGACCACACGTTGCTCTGCAACGTGACCACCTGCTCGCGCCGGTGGTTGCCCTCCGCCAGCCCGAGCCACAGCACCCGGTTGCCCTGCCTGCGCCACCGCCGGTCGAACACCCGCACCACGACCTGGTCGCCCATCATCGCCCGCAGCGTGCAGGCGAACGACAGCCCGACCGGCCCACCGCCCGCGACGTCGACCCGCAGCGGCTCCTGCCCGCTCGGCCTCGGGGCCAGCTTCTTGAACAGACCGGTCGCCCAGTCACCGGCCGGGGTGCCGATCTGGCCGGGGCCGTCGGCGGGCGGCGTGTGCCGGATCATCTTCGTCGCAACTTCGGGGACAGTGCCACCAGTGCCGGTCATGACGGGGTAGACCTCTTCGCGGTGCTCGTCGGGGATACCCCTGCAACACGCACGGAGGGGCGAGTCGGTTCAACCGAATTCGGATTTCCTGAAACCCCTGCTCAGCGGCGAGGGTGACGGGGTTCCACGGGCTCGGTCAGCCCTCGCGCCACCCGCTGGTGATCGGCAGCCTGCGGTCCCGGCCGAAGGCCTTCTCGCTGATCTTCGTGCCCGGCGGGTACTGGCGCCGCTTGTACTCGGCCCTGTCCACCATCCGCAGCACGCGGTCGATCAGGTCGTGGTCGAAGCCCGCCGCCAGCAGGTCGTGGTAGCCCTTGTCGCCGTCCACGTACTCGTCCAGCACGGAGTCGAGCAGCTCGTAGTCCGGCAGGGAGTCGCTGTCCACCTGGCCCGGCCGCAGCTCGGCCGACGGCGGCTTGGTGATGGAGTTCTCCGGGATGGGCGGCTGCTCGCCCAGCTTCTCCGCCTCGTCGTTGCGCCACCGGGCGAGGTCCCAGACGAGGGTCTTCAGCACGTCCTTGATGGGGGCGAAGCCGCCCACCGCGTCGCCGTAGATCGTCGAGTAGCCGACGGCCAGCTCGGTCTTGTTGCCGGTCGCCAGCACGAGGTGGCCGTGCTGGTTGGACAGCCCCATGAGCGTCACGCCGCGGCAGCGGGCCTGGACGTTCTCCTCGGCCAGGCCGGTCAGGCCGAGCTGGTCGACGAAGGCCTCCACCATGCCCGCGATCGGCTGCTCGGTGTAGTTCAGGCCGGTGCGCCGCGCCATGTCGGCCGCGTCGGACTTCGAGTGCTCCGAGGAGTACACCGACGGCATCGACACGGCGTGCACGGCCTGCGCGCCCAGCGCGTCCACGGCCAGCGCGGCGACCACGGCGGAGTCGATGCCACCGGAGAGGCCGAACACCACCGAGGTGAAGCCGTTCTTCCTCACGTAGTCCCGCAGGCCCGTGACCAGGGCGTACCAGACCTCGGCCTCGTTCGACAGCGGCTCGGCGACCTTCGGCACGGGCAGCGGCTCGTAGCTCGGGAGCGGGTCGTCGGACAGCGTCGTGCGGGTCACGGTGAACCCGATGACGTCACCGTCCGCGCGCGCCGCCCCACCGGGCAGGTCCAGGTCCAGGACGGTCAGGTGCTCCACGAACTGCGGGGTGCGGGTGATCAGGGTGCCGTCCGCGGCCACCACCATCGTGTCGCCGTCGAACACCAGCTCGTCCTGCCCGCCGACCAGGTTCACGTAGGCGAGCGGCGCGCCCGCCTCGGCGGCCCGCCGGGCCACCAGCGGCAGCCGCAGGTCGTCCTTGTTCCGCTCGTACGGCGAGGCGTTCGGGGACACCACGAGGTCCACGCCCGCCCGGCCGAGCGCCGCGATCGGGCCGCCGTCCTGCCAGAGGTCCTCGCAGATCACCAGCCCGACCTCCAGGCCGTGCAGGCGCACGATCTCCAGGCTGTCGCCGGGGGTGAAGTAGCGGCGTTCGTCGAAGACGCCGTAGTTCGGGAGGTGGTGCTTGTGCTGCGTCGCGACGACCCGGCCGCCGTGCAGCACCGCCGCCGCGTTGCGCTTGCCGTGCTCGTCGCGGTCGAGGTAGCCGACGAACGCGGCGACCCCGCCCAGTCCGGCGTCGGCGAGCCTGCCCGCGAGGGCCTCCAGCGCCTGCTTGGACGCGAGGGCGAACGACTCGCGCAGCGCGAGGTCCTCGACCGGGTACCCGGTCAGCACCATCTCGGGGAAGACCACGAGGTGGGCTCCGGACTCGGCGGCCTTGCGGGTCCACTCGACGACGAGGTCGGCGTTCCCCGCGAGGTCGCCGACAGTGGCGTTGACCTGGGCTAGGGCGAGGCGCAGCTGCGGCATGCACACATCTTCTCCCACGGCGCCCGGCCTTGGTGCGCGTTGTGGCCGACGTGTCACACCTACGATCGAGTGGTGCGACGCCAACTGCTGCTGTTCCTCGCCCTTCCGGTCCTGGCCGCCTGCTCGACGGTCGTGCCCGGCAGAGCGACGCCCGGAACCGAGATCGAACAGCGGGGTCCGGCCGGTGTCGTGCCCGCCGGTCTGGAGAGGTTCTACGGGCAGGCCCTCGGCTGGGAGGACTGCACGCCCTACGCCACGACCGGTTCCACCAAGTCGGCGTTCAGCAACAAGTCGAACATCGAGTGCACCCGCGTCGAGGTGCCCCTCGACTACGCGAAGCCGACCGACCGCACCATCAAGATCGGCCTCCTCCGCCAGCGCGCCACCTCGCCCGAGCAGCGCGTCGGCTCGCTGCTGATCAACCCCGGCGGCCCCGGCGGCTCCGGCATGGCCGCCGCCGCGTCGATGGCGAAGGACGTCGGCAAGACCGACCTCGGCTCCCGCTTCGACCTCGTCGGCTTCGACCCGCGCGGCGTCGGCGCCAGCGAACCGAGCGTCCGCTGCCTGACCGACCCCGAGCGCGACGCCGAACGCCTGGACCTCGACGTCGACACGTCCCCGGCGGGCGTCGCCCAGACCGAGGCGGAGAACAAGGCGTACGCGGACAAGTGCGCCGAGCGCAACGGCCCGGAGTTCCTGGAGCACGTCGGCACCCGCGACGTCGTCCGCGACCTGGACGTGCTGCGCTCCGCGCTCGGCGACGCGAAGCTCTCGTTCATCGGCTACTCCTACGGCACCCGCATCGGCTCCGAGTACGCCGAGGCGTTCCCCGCGAACGTCCGCGCCCTCGTCCTGGACGGCGCCGTCGACCCGACCCAGAGCGAGGCCGACTCCCTGGTCGCGCAGGGCGCCGGGTTCCAGAAGGCGTTCACCGCGTTCAGCACGTGGTGCGCCGCCCGCGAGGACTGCGCGCTCGGCACCGACCCCGCGCAGGCCAACAAGGCGTTCCGCGACCTCACCCTGCCGCTCATCCAGAAGCCGGTCGACGTCGAGGGCCGCGAGCTGTCCTACACGGACGCCATCACCGGCGCGATCCAGGCGATGTACTCCGAGCAGCTGTGGAGCGCCCTCAACGCGGGCCTCGCGGAGCTGAGGAACAACCGCGCCAACACCCTCATGCTGCTGGCCGACACCTACTACGACCGCGACGAGCAGGGCAGGTACAGCTCCATCACCGACGCCTTCACCGCCATCAAGTGCGTCGACGACCCGCGCCAGACGGACAGGGCCGTCCTCGCCGACATCGCCCGCAGGTACAAGGAAGCCGCCCCGTTCCTCGACGACGGCAACCCCCCGGCCGCCGCCCTCGACCCGTGCGCCTACTGGCCGGTCCCGCCGACGGCCACCCCGCACGTCCCGAAGGCCGACGGCGTCCCGCCGGTGCTCGTGGTCTCCACCACCGGCGACCCCGCGACCCCGTACGAGGCAGGCGTGAACCTCGCGAAGGCGCTCGCGGGCGGCCTGATCACGTTCCAGGGCAACCAGCACACCGTCTACCTCCAGGGCAACGAGTGCGTGGACACGGCGGGCAACGACTACCTGATCAACCTGACGCTGCCGGAGTCGGGGAAGACGTGCTCATGACCACCCGATCGTGGCGC
>NZ_DBNGPQ010000053.1:0-63307 GCF_057122925.1 Umezawaea sp.
AGGAGCCCGCACTGGCGGGCTCCTCCACGGCCGTTCCGACGACGGGGGACGTCACGGGGCCTGTTGCCACGGCACCCTGGTCGGACGCTGGCCGGTCAGGAGGAACTCCTCCAGCGCGGCGGCCAGGGTCGGCACGGGGATCTCGCAGTGCGTCGGGAACTCGATCCCCGCGTACACCGTCCGCTGCGACGGTCCTTCGCCGAGCGTGACCCACGTGCCGTTCGTGCAGTCCGTGTAGAGGATCGCGCCCCGGTCGCCCCGCACCCCGACCGTCACCTCGTGGTCCGGGTAGCCGGAGTCCAGCGTGGGGCGGTCGGTGTGGATGAGGAGGGCGTTGTCGCTGCGGGGATCGGTGAGGCGGTCGAGCAGGCGGTGGACGTCATCGCCCTGGCGCAGCTCGTCGACCTGGCCGTGCCAGGTCCGGTTACCCGCCACGGCCACCGAGTAGTGCGCCTCGATCATGCCTACTCCTTGCAGGTCTTGTCGGTGTTGATGCAGTTCACGAGACGCTTCATGATCTGGTCGGACATGACGTTGGCGAAGTCGTCGTGGTCGGTCAGCGGGTCGTGCTCCTCGGCCGGGAACGAGTCGACCGCGTACTGGCCGTTCTGCTGCACGTCGGCCGGGATGGCGTAGGTCAGCGTGATGCGCAGCTGCGGGATCGCCTTGAAACCGTTCTGGCACTGGCCGTTGGCGTCGGCGAACGCGACGTGGTCGCGGTGGTTCGCGCTGTCGGTGTTCTTGCCGTCCCAGCAACCGGGGAAGTCGTGGATGCGCACGACGTCGGCGCCGTTCGGGCAGATCGGGTACTTGTCGAGCAGCACCTCGTCCTCGAAGCCCGCGCACGTCCAGGACGCCCTGGTGTTCTTGTCGCCGTTGATGGAGCGCTTCGCGTCGCCGTAGAGGATCTTGAGGAACTTGGGCATCGCGACCACGTCGCCGACGGGGCTGCCGCGGAAGGTGAGGTCGGCGGCCTTCGGCTCCTGGATCACGCCGTCGTTGCCGGGCAGCTCCTCGGCCGCGTCCTCACCCAGGTTCGCCTCGTTCTGCGCCGCGTCCGCCGCGGCCTGGTCGTCCTGGGCGCCCGCGTCGCCCTGGCCCGCGTTGTCCTGCTGACCCGCGTTGTCCTGCTCGGCGGCGTTGTCCTGGCCCGCGGCCTGGTCGTTCTGCTGCTGCCCCTGGCCCTGGCGGTTGTTCCGCTGGCCGTCGCGCTGCTGGTCGCCGTCCTGGTCGTCGCGCTGGCCGTTCTGCTTCAGGCCCTGCGGCCGGTCCTGGTTGTCGTCACCGCGCTGGTCGCCCTGCTCACCGCGCTGGTTCTGGCCCTGCTGCCGGTTCTGGCCGTCGCGCTGGTCGCCGCCCTGCTGCCCCTGCTGGTCGCGGCCCTGCTGCTGGTCCTGGCCCTGCTCCTGCTCGTTCTGGCCCGCGTTCTCCTCGGCGGGGGCTTCCCCGGCGGCCTCCTCCTCACCCCTGTCGATCCGGATGACCGGCCAGAAGTAGGCCGACTTGTCACCGTTCTTGCAGGTGGTCCCTCCCGCCTGGAGGCTCGCGTCGGTGGAGTTGGCGTCGGTCGTCAGGTTGCCGACGTAGTCGTGGAGGTGTTCCGCACCGTTCTCGACACCGGGAGCCGCGATGAAGTTGTCGCCGTTGAAGTGCTTGTTCTCGTTCAGACCGCAGTCGACCGTGAACGTGCCGGTGCTCGCGTCCTCCTGCGGCGTCGGGGTCTTGACGTTGGCGTTGACCTTGGTGATGTCGACGAACAGCGACTTGTCCGCGCCGTCAGCACGAGCCTGCCCCTGGTCCCCGGTGGTGGTGAACGCGACGGCCAGACCAACCGTGAGTGCCAATCCGGTCATTCCCGCTGTCAGCTTCGCGCGGCGGGAGAAGGTGTGCCGTCCCTGGGAACGCGTCATGTGATGTGTCACCTCGTCGTTTGGTACGCGCAGAGCGCTTCGAACCCCGGCCGCCTGACGGCGGTGGACACAGGGGCATACGTACCAATGCTCTGCCGATGCTCCTCCGCGATTCCGTCGTTACCTTTCCGTTATCTGGCTTAAGGCGGGCAAATCGGACGTGAGCGGGGTGTGACGTGGGGTTTCGCGCGCTTCTCGCGGTTGGTGAACGAGCACCGGCTTGAACCGGATTTAAGGCCGGTGTGACGCGGGCGCCGTAGATCGCGCGGTCTGGCGGAAGTGGTTGGGGCGCATGGGTTTTCATCCCGAACCCAGCGACTCCCCGAGAGGCCGGGGAAGCGGGACGGGATCGATCTCCACCTCCTGCTCGGGTTCGGAGATCCCGAGCAGTCGGAAAATCGTCAACCGCAGCACGGCCGCCGCGGCACCCGGCCGGGACGTGATCGACTTGGCGATCACCTCGTGGCCCCCGGTCGCCGCGTCGAGCTGGGGCGGCAGCGGCCGGGTGAGGTCGACCACCGTCGCGCGCCGCGCCAACTCGTCGGCCGGACTGCCCTCGCGGACGTCGGGGAACGGGACCAGCGCGATCCGCCGCCCGATGGCCGCCGCGTACTGGGTGGTCGACCCGTGGTCGCCGAGCACCACGTCGCTCGCGACCAGCGTCGCCCGCCACCCCTCCTCGGGCGGGACCAGCAGCAGCCCGTCGCGCAGGCAGTCCGCCAACCACGCCCGCACCTGCCACGGACCGTGCACCGCCCAGGTGTTCGGGTGCAGCACCGCGGCCACCCGGTGCCGGTCGTCGGTCCGCTCGTCCAGGAGCCGCCGGTAGACCTCCGGGTGCGCGCCGAACACCGACTGCTCCGTCCACGTCGAGCTCACGGTGGTCAACGTCTGCCCGGCGCCGACACCCAGCGCGCGGCGGTAGCGCTCGCGGTGCGGCAGGCTCGCGACCAGCCGGTCCAGGCAGACGTCCCCGCCGACCACGGCGGCGGGCACCGCCTCGGGACACGATCCGCGCAGCACGGCCAGTTCCGCCTCGTGCGACAGCACGATCGCCGCGGCGACCACCCGCCCGTCGCGCACCAGCGCCTCCCGCGCCAGCCCGTGCGACCGCCACGGCCGCGTCCGGGACTTCATGGCCCCCACCCCGTGCGGCAGCACCAGCACCGGTCCCCGCACCCGGTCGACCCCTCGGTGGCTGGCCGCGACCACCAGGTCGAACCGCTCCGCCACCGCCTGCCGCCACGGCAGCACCACACCGCCCCACCGCCGCACGAACTCCTCGGTCCCGTGCCACGTGCCGTCCCAGTCCGGGATCGTGAACACGACCTGGATCCGCCGGTCCACCAGCAGGGGCAGCACGTCGACGAGCCTCGTGCCCGCCACCACGTGCGGTACCACGACCAGCACGTTCAGCAGGCCTGCCCGCGTGACCCGCCCCGCCGCACCCGGTCCGACCGGTCCCTTCGTCCACTCCATGACCACACCCTGCCCGCCCGGACGTCACCCGATAGAGCCCTGGTGGTCCCGCTGGTCACGCGGTTCCCTGGGATCCGGGGGGTGAGGCGCGGTGACCAGCGGTGGCACGACCTCGTCCACGACGAGCAACGAGGTGTCCGGCCGGGTGGTCGGCCAGGTCGTCCAGGCGAACAGCATCGGCAGCGTGCACCTGCACGAAGCGCCTCCGCCCGTGGTGGTTCCCCGGCAGCTGCCGCCCGCTGCGCGCGGGTTCGCGGGCAGGCGGTTCGAGGTGGGCCACCTGGGGCGCTGGCTGAGCGACGGTGGCCCGCTGTGCGTGGTGATCAGCGGCGCGGGCGGGGTCGGCAAGACGTCGCTCGCCCTGCGGTGGCTGCACGACGTGCGCGACAGCTTCCCCGACGGCCAGCTCTACCTCGACCTCGACGCCTTCTCCTCGACGGGGCCCGTGCGGTCCGAGGAGGCGCTGGAGCGCTTCCTGCTGGCGCTGGGCGTCTCGGCCGACCGCGTTCCTCCCGACCTGGCCGGGCGCACCGCGCTGTTCCGATCGCTCACCGCAGGGCTCTCCCTGGTGGTGCTGCTGGACAACGCGAGCAACGCGGCCCAGGTCAGACCACTGCTCCCCGCCTCGGCCACGTGCGCCGCCGTGGTCACGAGCCGGTGGCGCCTCGCCGGGCTCGGCATGGTGGGCGCGCGGTTCCTGGAACTCGAACCGATGGAGACCGAGTCGTCCCTCGAACTGCTCGGCAACGCGGTGGGCGAGCACCGGCTGTCCGACGAGCACGGCGCGGCACGGGAGCTCGCGACCCTGTGCGGCGGTGTGCCGCTCGCGCTGTCGGTGGTGGCGGCCCGGCTGTCGGCGCACCCCAGGCGCACCCTGTCCCGCGAAGCGGGTGACCTCCGCGCGGAGCGCGACCGGTTCCCCGGTCTGACGCTGGGAGCGGACGTCTCGGTCGAAGCGGTGCTCGACCTGTCCTACCGCGAGCTGACCGCGCGGCAGGCGTCGGTGTACCGGACCTGCGCGCTGCACCCCGGCGCCGAGTTCGGCGCGGAGGTCGTCGCGGACGCGCTCGGCGAACCGGTGGCCACCGCGCTGGCCGACCTGGTCGAGGCCAACCTGCTCGTCGAGGTGGAGGAGCACCGGTTCCGCTACCACGACCTGATGCGGTTGCACGCCCTGCGCAAGGCCGAACAGGACATCCCCGCGGCGGAACGACGCGCGCTGTCCTCGGCGATGGTCCGGTGGTACCTCGACACCCTGGTCGCCGTCGAGGCACTGCTGCGTCCCAGCCGCCGCCGGGTCGGGCCCCGCTTCACCGCACCCGTCGACCGCTCCGGGCTGTTCGGCGGCGAACGGGACGCGCTGCGGTGGTTCGACGTCGAACGCGCGAACCTGCGCCAGGCGTGCCTGCGGTCGGTCGACCTCGGCCTGGACGACCTGGCCTGGCAGTTCTGCGAGGCGATGTGGAGCGGATTCCTGCACACCCGGCACTACGACGACTGGTTCGCCTGCCACTCCGTGGGAGTCGCCGCGTCGGTCAGGTCCGCCAACCGCGCGGCCGAGGCCCGGTTGCGCCTTCAGCTCTCGTACTCCCTCAGCGAGCTGAGGAGGTACGACGAGGCTCTGGAGCAGGGCGAGGCGGCGTTGCGGATCGAGGAGGAGGGCGGTGACCGGGGAGCCGTCGCCGCGGTGCTGAACCAACTGGCGGGCATCGCGCAGGCGGGTGGCGACCTGACGACCGCGCTGGCCCTGCTGCACCGGGTCAGGGAGATCCGGCGGGAGGTCGGTACCCCGCGGGCGCTGGCGTTCTGCGGCAGGCGGATCGGCCAGGTGCTGGCGGACCAGGGGCACTACCCGGAAGCGGTGCGGGAGCTGGTCGCGGCGGTCGACGCGATGACCCGCCTCGGCGACCAGGTGCAGCGGGCGTGGTCGCTGGTGGCCCTCGGGAGGACCTACCTGCGTTCGGGGCGGGCCTCCCTGGCGAGCGCGGCGCTCCAGGACGCCCTGGAGGCCGTGCGCCTGGTGGGAACCCCCTTCTACGAGGCCGAGGTGTTGACGGCGCTGGGGGAGGTCGCCGAGGCGCTCGACGACCTCCCCGCCGCGCGGCGGCACTACTCGGGTGCGCTGGAGCGGTACGTGCAGGTCGAGGAACCGAAGGCCGTCGACCTCCGGGCGAGGCTCGAAGCGCTGACGGACGTCCCGCCGCAGGCGGCCCGCAACAGCAGGACGTAGGCGAGCGCCGCGCACCGCACAGCGGATTCCCCGTGCCGCAGGGAGATCCGCCCGCCCCCGCGCGACCACGCGGTCCACGTCCGGTCACCCGTGGCCCGCAGCACCACCGCGCACCCCGGCAGCGAGCGGAACACCCGCTCCGCGGGCGCGGTCGTCACGACGGCGTCGGCGGACGACCACCGCTCGGGCGGCGCGACGTCCAGGAGCACCACCACGAACTGGTCGTGCGACCCCCACCCGATCCGGTGCACGCCCCTGCTCACGCCGCGTCCTGGTGGCGCAGCGGGACGGGCAGGGGGAGGTGGGACGTGCGGGCGGGGCAGGGCGGCTCCGGCAGGTCGAGCAACCGGTACATGGTGGTGCGGAGCGCCCGCGACGCTTCCCCCGGTCTGCTGGAGAGGGCCTCGGCCACCGCGGTCGGCGCGACCTCCCCGAACTGGGGCAGCAGCGGACGGCCGGGGTCCACGCGGGGCGTCGTCCGCGCCACGACGTCCGCCAGGCTGCCCTCGCGGACGTTGTCGTGCGGGAACGCGGCCAACAGCACCGGCGTGCCGATGGCGGCGGCGTACTGCGTCGTGGAGCCGTGGTCGCCGAGCACCAGGTCGCTCGCGATCGTGGTGGCCCGCCAGCCCTCGTCCGGTGGGATCAGCAGCAGGCCGGCGGCGACGTGGTCGTCCAGCCACGCCCGCACCTGCCAGGCCCCGTGCACGGCCCAGATGTGCGGGTGCAGGATCGCCGCGACCCGGTGGTCCCGGCGGGGCAGTTCCTCCAGCAGACGTCCGCACAGGTCGAACCACGTGCCGAAAGCGGACTCGCGGGACCACGTGGAGCTGATCGTGACGAGCCGCTGGTCGTCCGCGACCCCCAGCGCCCGGCGGTAGTCGGCGCGCCGGTGCGCGCTCGCCACCATCCGGTCCAGGCAGACGTCACCGACCACCACGGCCGTGTCGAGCGCTTCCGGGCACGACTCGCGCAGCGCGTCGACCTCGTCCTCGTGCGTCAGCGCGACGGCGGAGACGAGGAGCCGACCCCGGCGCACGAGCGCCTCGCGGCTCAGGCCGGGGAGCGGGATCGATCCCGGACCCGCGTGCCGTCCGAACTTGCGGGACGCGAGGCTGCTCGCGCCGTGCGGCAGCAGCAGCACCCGGCCGCGCACCTGGTCGAGGTCGTTGTGCCCGGCGGCGAGGACGAGGTCGAACTCGTTCTCCGCCGCCTGGTGCCACGGGACGACCAGCCCGCCCTGCCGCCGCACGAACTCCTCCGTGCCGTGCCACAGCCTCCCGGTCTCGGACACGCTGAAGACGACTTGAACGCGATGGTCGTTGCGCAGCAACGGAATCACGTCCGAGACGAGCCTCGTGCCCGCGGCGAGGTGCGGCACCACGACCAAGACGGTCCGGCACCCCGCCACCGTGACGCGCCTGTCCGCGTCGAGCCCGACGGGCCCGCGGATCCAGTGCTCCCGAGTCATCGTCGCACCCCCTTCAGGCCGCGAGGCCGGTGTCGGGCAGGCGCACGGGGTCACCCGTGCCGCAGTCGAACACGGGCGCGCCGCGAGCCGCCAGCGCCTCGTGGTCGACGACCCGGTGCCTCGTCATGACCACCACGGCGTCGACGAGCGACCAGTCCACGTCGTCGAGCGCGACGCCGAGCAGGACCGACCCGTCGGACAGCTCCAGCCGGGGTACGTGCGGGTCGTGGTACTCGACGGTCGCCACCCGCCGCAGTTCCTCCAGCACGGCCACGGCCGCCGACTGCCGGACGTTCGGCACGTCGGCCTTGTAGGTGACGCCGACGACCAGGACCCTGCTGCCCCGCAACGACTTCCCGCACACCTCCTCGATCCGGTGGGCGGTGCGCAGCGGCATCGCGTCGTTGACGGCGAGCGCCGCGTCGACCACCGAGCAGTGCAGGCCCTCCCTGCGCGCGCTGAGGGAGAGGAACCGCGCCGCGACCGGCACGCAGTCGCCCCCGGCACCCGCGCTGGGCCTGTGCGCCAGGAAGCCGTACGGCTTCGTGGCCGCCGCGTCCACGACCTCGTCCACGTCCACCCCGTGGGCCCGGCACAGGGCCGCGAGCTCGTTGGCCAACGAGATGTTGACCATCCGGAAGGTGTTCTCGAAGACCTTGACCAACTCGGCGGCCGCGGACGACCCGACCTCGACCACCGGGCCGCCGACGGCGTCCAGGAACCCCTTGGCGCGCCGTGCGCACGCCCGCGTGTAGCCGCCGATCACGCGGGGCACCGCGTGGAACGGGTGCGACGCCCGGCCGGGGTCGACCCGCATCGGCGCGCTGGCGACGGCGAAGTCCCGGCCCGCCCGCAGACCGGAGCGCTCCTCCAGCAGCGGCACGAGGTGCCGGTCCAGGGTCCGCGGCGGGCACGTGCTCTGCACCAGCACCAGGTCACCGACCCCGATCACCGCCGCGAGCGCCGTCACGGCCGCCGTCAGCGCGGTCAGGTCGACGTCCCCTCGCCGGTCCGGAGGTGTCGGGACGCACACGACGTACGTCCCGGCACGGGGAACGGCGCCACCCGACACCCGCAGCCCGCCCCTGGCGATCACCTCCCCGACCGCTCGCTCCGACACGGTCCCCAGCCCGAAGCCCGGCACCCCCTCGGTGATCCGGCGAACGCGCTCCGGCGAGACGTCGAGGCCGACGACGGCCGATCCCGCTTCCGCCGCGGCGAGCGCGGTGGGCAATCCGGTGAACCCCAGCCCCAATACCACTACATCCGGTGGTCTCATCGATGGCTCCTTTGTGCGGTGAGAAGTGGTGCCATCAGCGTGCGAGGCGTCCTGGTCGACGTCCTTTCCGGTTCCTGTCAGGGTGGTGTCATGCCTGATCGGAGGCTTGTGAGCGATCTTCGGATTGCTCAATCCGTGTTAGTGCGGCATTTGCTCGATGGATTGGCCCTTCAGGTCCCCTTCATTTATCTTTCGCGCCCCAAGGGGGACTTTTGACTACTCCGAATGGACTACGTTCCGTCACATGGCTATATCGGATGGTGACGAAGTGCTGGTAAGCGGCTCGGATCACGGGCACACTCGCAGTCAATAATTGCTTCCAGCGGGGGTGGCGCTGGTGACCATCGATTTCCGGATCCTGGGTCGCACGTGCTTGCGCGTGGGTGACGAGTTCATCGGCAACTGGGGGGCTCCCAAGGAGCGTGGTGTGCTCGCGGTGCTGTTGCTGCACGCGGGAAAGGTCATTTCCGCCCGCACTTTGGCGGAATGGGTGTGGGCCGAAGGGAAGGCTCCGCGAGATCCGATCGGCGCTCTGTACACGTACACGACACGAATACGCGCGGCTTTGCGTCGAAGTGGAGTGGAATTCGATCTCGCGTGCGACGACGGCTCCTACCGGCTTTCGGTCGACCGGTCGTCGATCGACTACGCGGCATTCCGGGCACGGGTGGGCGAGGCGCGGAAGGCGGACGGCGCGGGCGACCGGGACACCGCTCGCGTCCTCCTCCGGGAGGCCCTCACCCTGTGGCAGGGGGAGCCGCTCGCCGACCTGGACACCGACAGGGCCGCGAACTGGCGCCGAGTTGCGATCCGCGACGAGTGGCTCTCGACCACCAAGGCGCTGCTGAAGAGCCTCAGCCACGTCGGCGAGTTCGCCGAGGTGCTGGACGTGCTCCAGGCGATCCAGGTCGACCACGACCTCGACCTGCTGCTGGCGAAGCTCCGGCTCCAGGCGCTCTACGCCCTGGACCGCGGGGACGACGCCGTCGAGTACTACCTCGACTACTACCACCGCGCGAGGGCGGCGGACAACGCCCTCCGCGCCGACGAACTGCGTGGCTTCCACGAGCGGTTCATCACGCCGAACCCGGCGCGGCAAGCACCCGCCGAGTGGACCGGAACCCCTCGTGGACCGCAGAACCTCCCGTACCGGACGGCCCCGCTCGCCGGGCGGGCAGACCTGGTCGGCGAACTGGACGACCTCCTCGCCGACCGGTCGCAACCGGGGGTGATCGCGCTCGACGGGCTGCCCGGTGTGGGCAAGACCGCGCTCGCGGTGCAGTGGGCGCACCGCGTCCGGCACCGCTTCCCCGACGGCGTCTGGTTCGTGAACCTCAACGGTTTCGGGGAGGGCGCGGTCGTCGAGGAGGAGGAAGTGGTCACCGGGCTGCTGGAGGAGTTCGGGATGACGGCCGACTGCCCGCCCTCGCCCACCGCTCGCCGGGCGAAGCTGCGCGACGTCCTCACCTCCCGCCGGATGCTGGTCCTGCTGGACAACGCCCACGACGCGGACCACGTCGAGTCCCTCATCCCGCTGTTCTCGAACTCGGTCGTGGTGGTGACGAGCAGGGTGCGGTTGAGCGATCTGGTCCTGCGCCACGGAGCGCGGTGCCTCACCGTGCCCCCGCTCGCCGACGACCACGCCGCCGAGTGGCTTCGGACGACGATCGGCGACAGGGCGCTCGCCCAGCCGCAGGCACTCGCACAACTCGCCGCGCTGGGCGGAGGACTACCGCTGGCGCTCGGCATCATCGGCGAGTACGTGTCGGCCAGGGAGGGGCGTTCGCTGTCCGATTTCGTCGAACAGTTCAAGCAGCGGCGAGCCGTGCTCGGTCTCCGGTACGACGGCAGCCGTCTGGCCACCACGCTGAGAGCCGTGTTCGACTGCTCCTACCGGGACCTGCGTCCCGAGCAGCAGAGGCTGTTCCGACTGCTCGGCATCTACCCCGGACTCGAGTTCCCCGTCGAGGTGGCCGCGGCCATCGCGGGTCTTCCGGCGGGGGAGGCGCGTGCCCACCTCGACGACCTCGTGTGGGCGAGGATGCTGGAATCGCGGGAGGGCGGCCGGTTCGCGTTCCACGACCTGCTCCGCGACTACGCGTCCGAGCGGACCGAGATCGAGGAGGAGGAGCGGGACCGGGCCTCGGCCACGCTCCGGATGACCGACTGGTTCCTGCACACGTGCAACAACGCGGACCGGAAGCTCTTCGCGTTCCGCGAGGCCGTTCCGATGCTGCCCCTGGCGGGCGGAGTCGAACCGATGTCCTTCGAGGACGGTGACGCCGCGCTGGAGTGGATCACGAGTCAGCGCGGGGAGATCACGCAGGTCATCGCTGCCGCTGCGGCTGCCGGGCTGTGTGAGCACGTGTGGCGGCTCGTTCAGGTGAGCCTTGAAGTTGTTCTCTCCCAGGGTTTTCAGGCTGAGGTAATGCAGGGCATGACGGCCGCGGTGGCCGCTGCGAGGAAGGCCGGGGACGTCTTCGGCGAGGCTGGTTCGCTCGCGAACATGGGTTTCGCCTGCGCCCGGTTCCACGACCACGACGAGGCCGAACGGTGCTTCCGGCGTGCGTACGAGCTGTCGGAGAGCATCGACGACCGCATCGGCGTGGCCACCGTTCTGCGCAACCAGGCCGAACGGGCTTCGGTCCTGGGTGACCACGCCGAGGCGATGGCGAAGTTCGAGCGCGCGCTCGACATCGCGCGCGAGGAGGAGGACCTCGACACCGAGGCGGGCGTGCTGCACCGCATCGGCGAGGCGATGCACCGCAGGGCGCGGGAGGACGATGCCCTCGTCAACCTCCACGCCGCCTGGCGACTCCGGGAGCGCATAGGCGACGTGCGCGGGCGGGGTGCGACGTTGGCGGCCATCGCCCTCGTCCTCCTGGGCAAGGGCGACCACCACGGCGCGCTGGGCTTCGCCCACCGGGCGATGGTCGAGTTGCGGCACACCAGGCAGCTCGCCCTGGAGAGCGAGGCCGCTGTCGTCGCGGCCGTCGTCCACCGGGACCTCGGGGACTGGAAGTGGGCGGCCTTCTACGCGGAGCTGGCCGTGGACCTGAGCAGGAGGGCCAGGGACCCGCTTCGCCAGGCTCGGGCGCAGGACGTCCTGGGGCACGTTCGCTGCGGCGAGGGCAGGAACCACGAGGCCCGCGAGTGCTGGGAACTGGCCAGGGGTCTCTACGTGGAACTCAAGGATTCCAGGGCCTCTGGAATACAGGCGCAGCTGGCTGAGTGCGTTGACCTGGATTTGCCCAGTGCGCGCTCGGAAACGGTGGAAGAACAGCGGTCACCCGTTGGTGATGGCGAGACCACCTGAAGTTGACCACTGGTACCGAATGGTGATGTTGAGGTAGTGTCACGTATTCCTTGATCGGGTGGATGGCCGTTCAGTACGAGTTCACACGTTGGAGCGTAGACCCATTTGAGTGATATGCCCGCCGAGGGTGAATGATAATGAATAAATTTGCCTAAATCGGCGGTTTCGAGGCTTGTAGGGGTGGCTGGTTCGTCTCGGATGGGGGTGAGATCGTCACCCTGGGTGCTCGCGACTGACCGGTTGGCTGTAGGTTGCCCCCGTGATGCGTAACAAAAAACCGAAGGGGCGCGTTCAGGCCCTGGCTGTCGGCGTACTCACTGCTCTCGCGTTGCTGCTGGCACCCTCGGGTGCCAGTGCTGCGGAGAGCCCGACGACAGCGGCGGCCACGACCGTGGCCGCCGCTGCGTCCGGTGCCGCGGGGGGATCCTCCTGCGGCGCCAACTCAATGCGCTGGGGATAACGAGCTTCTCGGCTGACCACGGGGTCGGCACCTTCGATATCCAGCCAGCACACCACCGCCCGGCTCGGGGCCAACCGAGCCGGGCCTCTTTTTGTGCCGATCCAGGATGGAGGGCCATTGGACCGGTTACAAGTAGCCATGCCGAGTTGGTGATGGGAGACGCACCACGGTGGTGGGCGAGTGGGTGAGCGGAGCGGTGCTTTCGGACCAAATGTGAGCCGGATGCCCGATCGGGCATCCGGCGAGTGGCAGGCGGGTCCGCCATAGCAGCAGGTGAAGAATGCCGCCGAATACCTGAAGCCGCATTGGTACTGTCGACAACCTTGCCGTATGGCCGCGTGGGGATGCCCGACGGGTGCCGCGAGGACGTGGACCGACGGCGACTGTGACTCTGCGTAGTCAACTTCCGGTGTGGGGTTCGGAGGCCGGTCGCGGCTCCGTGAGACCGCTCGACGATTCCTGTTCCGGGCCGCTCGTTAGCGGAACGAAATTGTTTCGATATGTGATGGATCGATGTCATCCCACTCGCTGGTCGAACTGGAAACCGGGCGGTTCCTCCGCGGGTCGGGCGGTTCCGCGCGTGTGGATGACCGCGCAGATCAGCACGACCGCCGTCACGCCCGCCGCGCACAGGAGTTGGATGCGGGCGACCGGGTCGGTCGCCATGAGCACCACGATCGCGGTGATGCCCGCCAGCGCGAGGTAGCTGAGGTACGGGAAGGCCCACATGCGGAACGTCAGGCGGTTCGGGGCGTGGTGTTCCAGGTGCCTGCGCAGGCGTAGTTGGGAGATCGTGATGAGGGCCCAGACGATGAGGACCGTGGAGCCCGCCGCGCTGATCAGGACGAGGAAGACGGTGTCCGGGTAGAGGGCGTTGAGGAGGACCGAGACGAAGCCGAACGCGGTGGAGAACAGGACTGCTCGGCGGGGAACGCCGTTGGTGCGCAAGGACTTCGGGGCGTCGTCGCGGTCGGCCAGGTTGGACAGCATGCGGGAGGCGCCGTACAGGGTGGCGTTGAGGGCGGACAGCAGGGCCAGGAAGATGACCGCGCTCATGAGCTGTGCCGCGCCGGGGATGCCCAGGTGCTCCAGGACCGCGACGTAGGGGCTCCTGGTGACCGCGTCGTCGTCGTGGGGGAGCAGGGTCACGACCACGGCCAGGGAACCCAGGTAGAAGACCACGACCCGCAGGACCGAGTCCTTGATGGCCTTGGCGACGGAGGCGGCGGGGTCGTCGGTCTCGGCGGCGGCGATGGTGACGACCTCGATGCCGCCGAAGGCGAAGACGACCACGAGCAGGCCCGCCACGGCGCCTGCCCAGCCGTGGGGGAGGAAGCCCTGAGCGGTCAGGTTGGTGAGGCCGACGGGGGAGGTGCCGGGGAGCAGGCCGACGATCGCCAGGACGCCCACCGCGAGGAAGGCGATGATGGCGGCCACCTTGATCCAGGCGAACCAGTACTCGAACTCGCCGAACTCGCGGGTGCCGACGAGGTTGACCGCGGTGAACGCGGTCATGAAGAGCAGGACCCACGCCCACTGCGGGACGGCGGGCAGCCACCCGGCGGCGATCGTGGCGGCCCCGGTCGCCTCGACGGCCAGGACGACCACCAGGGCGGACCAGTAGAGCCAGCCGACGGTGAAGCCCGCCCACCTCCCGAGCGCCTTCTCGGCGTGGAACGAGAAGGCGCCCGTGGACGGGTAGGCGGCGGCCATCTCGCCGAGCATCCGCAGCACCAGCAGGGCGAGGCCCGCGGCCGCCGCGAACGAGAGGAGGACGCCGGGTCCCGCCGCGGCGATGCCCGCGCCGGTGCCGACGAACAGGCCGGAGCCGATCGCGCCGCCCAGGGCGATCATGGTGAGGTGGCGCTGCCGGAAACCGCTCATCGGGGGAGTCTCGCAGGGGCCGTCGGGCACCGGGGTCGCCGCACCCGTTCCGGGGACGGGGTGCGCCACCGGTTCGCGGTGGGAACCGGTGGGAGGACGGGCCGTGTCCGGTTCGTGATCGGTGCCGCACCAGTGCGGAATTCATCACCGCCGTGATGGCGGATCACGTCCACGCGCGGCGCATTTCCCCCTCAACGCCAATCCGTGAAGGTTATTCGCATCTTCTATGGCGCCGTTCCCCCATTCCGGCCTGTCGGTTTGCTGAAGAGCGGTGGTTCGGTCGCGGTCGTTGCGAAAGACTCCCAGTCGTCGCGGACACGAACCGCGCGAACGGACAGGAGTTGGGCATGTCTCGCAGAATCGGCGTGATGGCCGCCGCGGTACTCGGTCTGTCACTGGTGAGCGCGGTACCGGCAACGGCGGACCACGGTCGCGCGTTCCCGACGGAGTTCGCGCTACCCAGCGGTTTCCTGCCCGAGGGCATCGCGATCGGAACCGAGCCGACCGCGTACTTCGGGTCGCGCGGTGACGGGTCGATCTACCGGGTCGACCTGCGCACCGGAACCGGTTCCGTGTTCAGCCAGGGGCCCGGAACGCCCTCGGTCGGGCTGAAGGTCGACGCGCGGAAGAGGCTGTTCGTCGCGGGTGGCACCGCGGGCAACGGCCGGGTGGTCGACGCGCGGTCCGGCGCGATCCTGAGGAGCTACCGGTTCTCCCCGGACGCCGACACGTTCGTCAACGACGTCGTGGTCGCCGACCGGGCGGTGTGGTTCACGGACTCGCGCAAATCGGTGCTTTACAAACTGGCCCTCGGCCGGGGCGGGTCGTTGCCGGAGGCGGCGGTCACGGTGCCGTTGACCGGCGACTTCGTGCTGACGCCCGGCGTCAACAACGCGAACGGCATCGCGGAGACGCCGGACGGGCGCGCACTGCTGGTCGTGCAGAGCAACACGGGCAAGCTGTTCCGCGTCGACCCCGCCTCCGGCGCGACGGAGGAGGTCGACCTCGGGGGCGAGGTGCTGACCAACGGTGACGGCCTGCTGGTCGAGGGGCGAACGCTCTACGTGGTGCAGAACAGGCTGAACACGGTCGCGGAGTTCTCGCTCGACCGCGCGGGAACCCGCGGTTCCCTGGTGACAAAAGTGACTGATCCTCGGTTTGATGTGCCGACGACGGTCGCCTCCTTCGGTCGGAAGCTCTACTTGCCGAACGCGCGGTTCACGACCCCGCCGACGCCGGAGACGACGTATAACGCCGTGGCCATCCCCAAGCCGTGACGCGCGCTAACAGGAGGTAAACGGGGAGGTGACGGGGTCGGCGTTCCCATTTCCGGGATTCCACGTCGGCCCCGTGTTCCCATGCGTCACACGAATGGGTACCCTCTCGCTCGCGCCGTGCGAGTGACCGCTGCCTCTTGGTAATGATGATCTTCAGTGTTACCGTTTCGTGGCCAAACGAATGAAGTGGCCGCTGGCGGACTCTCGTGCAGCGCCTGCCCTGGCAAAACCAGATTTCACGAAGCTGCGGAGCGCTGTGAAGCAGAAGAGCAGTTCGGAGACGAACTACAAGACCATCCGGTCACGACTCACCGGTGTCGTGGTCGTCCCCAGTGTCGTGTTGTTGGTGATGTGGGCGCTGTTCTCGTCCTACACCGTCTTCGACGGTTTCTACCAGCGTTCGGTCGCCGCCGGTGTGAAGGACGCCTCGATCCCCGCCGTCTCCACGTTCGCCGCGATCCAGCAGGAGCGCGAGCTGAGCATGACCAGCCTCGGCCAGCCGGGAGCCAGCGCGGCCGACCTGCGCGCGCAGCAGCTGCGGACCGACGAGAAGGTCAGCACCATGAAGGCCGCCTTCGCCGAACTGGCGTCCGCAGCGCCGCAGCAGGTGGTCGACGGCATCAACAACCTGAACGGCCTGCTGACGCAGCTCCCGAACCGGCGCGCCCAGGTCGAGGCCGCCAAGGTCCCGAAGCGGGAGATCTACGACTACTACAACAGCGTGCTCGACGCGGGCATCGCGCTGTTCAACGTCCAGGCGCGCATCGTGCCCGACCCGGAGTCCGTGCAGGGTGCCCTCGCGGGCATCCAGTACTTCCAGGCCGCCGACTGGATGTCCCGCTCGACCTCGCTCGCGTCCGGCGCGCTGGCCGCGGGTGACTTCACCCCGGACGACCGGGTGGAGTTCGCGAACCTGGTCGGCGCGTACCGCTCGGCGCTCGGCGCCATCGAGCCCTACGCCGAGCCGACCGTGCGCGACCACTACCGCAAGATCACCAGCACCGAGGACTGGAAGAGGACCGAGTCCTACCAGGCGGGTCTGATCCGCAACGAGGAGCAGATCTCGCGGGTCGTCTCCCTCGCGGACTGGCAGGCGGCCACGACCCCGGTCAACGCCGAGCTGACCGAGCTGGTCAGCGAGCAGGCCACGGCCGTCGCCGACTTCACGCTGGCCAACGGCGAGAACAAGTTCAACACGGTCCTCATCGGCAGCCTGATCGCGCTGCTCGCGGTGATCATCGGCATCGTCGTGGCCGTGCGGATCTCCAACCGCCTGGTCAACCGCGCCCTCATCTCGCGCCTGGTCAAGCTCAAGAACGACTCGCTCGACCTGGCGCACGAGCGGCTGCCGAGCATCGTCGACCGCCTGCGCAAGGGCGAGCACGTCGACGTGGAGACCGAGGTCCCGCCGCTCGACTACGGGCAGGACGAGATCGGGCAGGTGGCCGACGCGTTCAACGCGGCGCAGTTCACGGCCGTCGCCGCGGCGGTCAAGGAGAGCCAGGTCCGCGACGGTGTGAACCGCGTGTTCCTCGACATCGCGCACCGCAACCAGGGCCTCGTGCACCGCCAGCTCAAGATCCTCGACAAGCTGGAGCGCGAGGAGGAGAACCCGGACCAGCTCGACGCGCTGTTCCAGCTCGACCACCTCGCCACCCGCGCCCGCCGCAACGCCGAGAACCTGATCATCCTCGCCGGTGAGCAGCCCGGCCGTCAGTGGCGCAAGCCCGTGCGCATGATCGACATCCTGCGGGCGGGGGTCGCCGAGACCGAGCAGTACGTGCGCGTCAAGATGAACCCGGTGCCCGAGACGGCGCTGGTCGGCGGCGCGGTCGCCGACACGATCCACCTGGTCGCGGAGCTGGTCGACAACGCCACGGCGTTCTCGTCGCCCCGCTCCCAGGTCCAGGTGCACAGCAGCCAGGTGCCCCAGGGCATCGTGGTCGAGATCGAGGACCACGGCCTCGGCATGAGCCCGGAGGACCGGGCCCGCGCCAACGAGATGCTCGCCAACCCACCCGAGTTCGACGCCATGTCGCTGCGCGGGGAGTCGCGGCTCGGGCTGTTCGTGGTCGCCCGCCTCGCCGACCGCCGCAAGATCCGCGTCGAGCTGCGCGAGTCGCTCTACGGCGGCACCCTCGCGCTCGTGCTCATCCCGTCCGAGATCATCGCGGGCCCCTCGGCCAACGTCGAGCCCGCGAACGCCGCCGAGGTCGCGACGCGGCGCGGCGCGCCGGAGCACAACCTCGTCCACTCTGAGGCGGCCCGCCAGGGCGACCTCGGCGAGGACGCCAGGTTTCCGGGCGCACCAGGCGAGTTTTCCAGTGGAGTGGAAGACTTCTGGGCGAAAGCGGAGACGGACGTCGCCGGAGATTCCCACGCAGCGCCGCGATCGTCCGTGATCGCACAGGTGGAGTTGCCCCAGCGACCGAGGGAAGCCCAATGGCCGGTGGACGACCCGGAGGCGCCGGAGACCGTGCAGATGGAGATGAATTCGCCGCGGGACCGGCCAGAGCTCCCTCGCAGACGCCGCCAGCAGAACCTGGCGCCACAACTGGCGACCGACGAACACCTCACGGCCCCCGCACCCATCGCGGAGGCCGAGATAGAACGGTCGGCCGAACGCACACGTCAGGGCTTGGCGGCATTCCAAAAGGGCGCGCGCGAGGCTCGTCGCAGCGACAACGACCTCGAACCGTGATTCGTCGTGGATGACGTGAGCCTGGAAGGGGCAATCTCCACATGAACGACATGAACAGCCAGCACCACGAACTGAACTGGTTGTTGGAAGACCTGGTCGGCCGCGTGGTGGGAGCACGGCACGCCGTGGTCCTCTCCGCGGACGGGCTCCTCCTCGGCCGGTCTCCGGGACTGTCGAAGGACGACTCGGACCACCTGTCCGCGATGGCGTCCGCGTTCCAGAGCCTCGCCAGAGGGACCGGACGGCAGTTCGGCGGAGGAGCGGTGCGGCAGACCATCGTCGAGATGGAGCACGCCTACCTGTTCGTCACAGCGGCGGGCCACGGGGCGTGCCTCGCTGTGCTCGGGGAGGAGGACGCCGACATGGGCATGATCGCCTACGAGATGAACATGCTCGTGAAAAGAGTCGGTACTTACCTCTCCTCGGCGCCGAGGGTCGAAGTAGTACCGCCGCTGCCTTCGGCCCGTAGGTCGTCCTGATGACCGGCCGCGGCGATTGGTGGTACGACGAGGCCGCCGGTCCGGTGGTGCGTCCGTACGCGATGGTGCGTGGCCGCACCCGCCCGGTGACCGCCGAGCTGCACCTCGTGACCCAGGTGCGCGCGATGCCGTCGGCCTCCGACCCGGAGTCGCTGACGGTGGAGCACTTGGAGATCATGGAGCTGTGCAGGCGCCCGCTGTCGGTCGCCGAGGTCGCCGCCTACCTCGACGTCCCGCTCGTCGTGGTGAAGGTGTTGTTGAGCGACCTCATCCAGCGCGGTGACGTCGTCATCCGCGACCCCGCGCGGGTCGCGGAAATTCCGGACAGGAACCTACTTCAGGCGGTGCTGGATGGCGTCCGTGGAATCTGAGCGGCCGGGCGGAGAGCTGCTCGTTCCCACCCCGGTCAAGATCGTCATCGCCGGTGGCTTCGGCACCGGCAAGACGACGATGGTCAAGTCGGTCAGCGAGATCGCTCCGCTGCACACCGAGGAGCTGCTGACCGAGGCGAGCGTCGGCGTCGACGACCTGGCGGGCGTCGAGGGCAAGACCACGACCACGGTCGCCCTGGACTTCGGCCGCATCACGATCAGCCCCGAGATCGTGCTGTACCTCTTCGGCACGCCCGGACAGGGTCGCTTCTGGTTCATGTGGGACGAGCTGGCGCAGGGCGCGATCGGCGCCGTCGTGCTGGTCGACACCCGCAGGCTGGACAGCAGCTTCCCGTCGATCGACTTCTTCGAGCGCCGCGACATCCCGTTCATCGTCGCGGTGAACTGCTTCGACGACGCGCACAAGTACGCCGTCGACGAGGTGCGCGGAGCGCTCGACCTGGACAAGTCGATCCCGGTCATGCTGTGCGACGTGCGCGACCGCGAGTCGAGCAAGTCCGTGCTCGTCGGCATCATCGAGCACGCGATGTCGCGGCTCGACGCGATGGCCTGACGACCACGCGGGAAAGGCCCCCCACGGACTCGTGGGGGGCCTTTCGCCGTGTCGGGCTGGCGGGGTGCCGGTGGGCCGCTACGACCGTTGTGCGAGCGGCTCCAGCGTGCAGTTGAACGGCCGCAGCAGGGGCGGCGCGTAGACCATCCGGTAGCCGGGGACGCGCTCCGGGTCCTTCGCGATGCCCGCGATGACCTCGCCCACGTACTCCAGGTGGCTCTGGGTGTAGACGCGGCGGGGGATCGCGAGCCGCACCAGCTCGTAGGGCGCGGGTTTCAGCATCCTCCCGTCCTCGTCCAGCTCGCCCAGGTACAGCGAGCCGACCTCGGCGCACCGGATGCCGCCCGCCAGGAACAGCTCCAACGCCAGCGCGTGACCGGGGAAGCTCTCCGACGGCAGGTGCGGCAGCAGCCTGCCCGCGTTCAGGTAGACCGCGTGCACCCCGGTCGGCCGGACGCTGTCCACGCCACCGCGCCGCGCCAGGTCCGCGAGGTACGCCGTGGCGGAGGCGCGGGCGCGCAGGTAGGTCGGCTCGGTGACCTCCAGCAGCCCCTGGGCCAGCATGTCCAGGTCGCGGCCCGCGAGTCCGCCGTAGGTCTTGAAGCCCTCGGTCGCGATCAGCAGGAGCTCGCACCGCTTGGCCAGCTCCGGGTCCCGCATCGCGAGCAGCCCCCCGATGTGGACGATGCCGTCCTTCTTCAGGCTGGCCACGCAGCCGTCGGCCAGCGCGAACGCCCGCCGGGCCACCTCGCGCGGCGTCTGGTCGCCGTAGCCGGGCTCGCGCTCGGTCACCAGCCACGCGTTCTCGGCGAACCGGGCCGCGTCCAGGAAGAACGGCACGCCGTGCGCGCGGGCGAGCCCCGCGACGGCCTCCAGGTTCGCCATCGACACCGGCTGACCGCCGCCGCCGTTGTTGGTGATCGTCATGAGCACCAGGCCGACGTCCTCGGGGCCCTCCAGCACCGCCCGCAGCGCCGCCAGGTCGACGTCGCCCTTGAACGGGTGGTCGCTGTCGAGGTCCTTCGACTCCTGGCACGGCAGGTCCAGGGCCACGGCGTGGGCCAGCTCGACGTTCGCGCGGGTGGTGTCGAAGTGCGTGTTGCTGACGCACACCTGGCCCGGCTTGAGCAGCGAGGAGAACAGGATCCGCTCGGCGCCGCGGCCCTGGTGCACGGGGTAGATGTGCTCGTACCCGGTCAGCTCGGTCACGACGTCGCGGAAGCGGAAGAACGACCTGGAGCCCGCGTAGGTCTCGTCGCCCCTGATGCCCGCGGCCTGCTGCTCGGCGGACAGCGCGCCGGTGCCGGAGTCGCTGAGGAGGTCGATGGTGACGTCCTCGGCCGTCAGGTTGAACTGGTTGTACCCGGCGCGGGCGAGGGCGAGCTCGCGGTAGGGGCGTGTGGTGATCGGGATCGGTTCGACGACCTTGATCCGGTACGGCTCCATGAGGGGCATGACGGTGTTCTTTCTCCTAGCTGACCAGCGTTGCGACTCTCGGCGAAGCCGTGCTGTGGGCTTCCGACGACAGGTAGACCGTGACACCGGGACGCGGTGCGCCGATGCGCAGCGACACGTGCGCGATGAGCCCGACGCCGTCGGCGAGCGGACGCCTCGCGACGGCCCCCAGCGCGCTGCGGAACGCGGTGGGGTCGATCAGGTGCTGGTCGAGGGTGGCGAGGACGCGCAGCCGCGCCTCGCTGTCGTCGTTGACGTAGGACCGCACCGGCAGGTAGAGCGAGTAGCCGCTCGGCCGGTCGACGTCGCCGGGCAGGAACGTGTAGCTGGAGATCAGGGGCCGTCCGGTGAACGGATCGGACCGCCCGCCCGCGACCAGGCAGAAGTCGCGCACGGTCTCGGCGTCCACGCCGTGGGCCGCGCTCGCGGCGACCACCGCGTCGTCCGGGGTGGCGTCCTGGTGGGACAGGTAGACCTTGGCGCGGGCGCCCGAGGACTCGGTGAGGTCGAGCGCGAAGAACGAGTACCGGTCCAGGTCGCCGCGCCTGCGCGCGTGGTCGACGATCGTGGCGTGCCCGGCGCCGTAGCCGAGGCGGGCCAGTCCCTCGCCGACCAGCAGCGGGGCCTCGGCCCGGCCGCGCACCTCGGGGTTCAGGTAGACCTTGATGACCGGCTTCGCGTCGGCGCGGAACACCAGGGAGAACCACAGGGAGAACTCGCCCTGCGGCTCGGACGGCAGGAACAGGTCCCGCACGGCGTCGAAGCGGTCCAGCGGGAGCCCGTGGCGCCCGGCGAGCGAGTCCAGCACGTCCAGCGCCGCGTCCATGTTGGCCGCGGGGCTCGGTTCGGCGGCCGTCGGCTCGACGAGCACCCTGACCATCGCGGGCTCGCCGACCGCGAAGGCCGTGGAGAACTCGAACGGTGTGTGGTCGTCGGCCACGCCCGAGCGCCACGAGGGGGAATTGGACAATGGCCGAAAGCCGCCTGGGCCAAGTGTCTCGCTCAGGAGTTCGACTGAATTATTCGCGATACCACCCAGGTGGACGGAATGAAGTAGGTCGCGAAGTTGACTACCGCCAAAATCTCGAATCGAGACGCCTGTGGGGTTCACGATGCGACACTCCTTGTCCGTGGCGTGGGAAAAGGTACGCTCCGCTGGAGGCTTTTGTCCACCCGAATGCCGTTGTGCTAGCTGGACTCTGAGTGAACCTCCACACAATTGACTCAGGGTCAAGCGTCAATTAGGGGCCTTTGTCGGGGTGGCTCGGGTAAGCGATGGTAGGCTATTCGGACCCTTGACTCCCACCCTGTTCATTCGCTTGCACTAGTCCACCTGAGACTCTGGTCACGGGTTGTAGTTTCGCCTGATTCCCGTGGGTGGAAAACTTAACCCAGGTTGCGGAAGCCGTGTTTCGAATTGGTTTTGCCGTTCGGGGGGTCGTCGGATGTCCCGTTCACCAGGGGTGAGTTGTGAGGATCCGTCGTTATCGAGTCCGCCACTTTCACGACCCGGACCCACCAGCGCAACTCGATCAAGAGGGTCGGCGCCGAGGTCACCGGCGGGTCCACGGGTTCCCCGTCACCGGGACGCGCGCCCGCCCGCCAGGCGGGCAGACCCGCCGCGAACACCTCGGCCGCCCGTCTCGCCGCCCCCTCCTCGGTCCCGTCGGAGTCCGGGACGTCGATCCCGACCTGGCACAGCGGGACCAGCGCGTCGCGCAGCTCCACCACGTCCGGTAGGCGTGCCGCTCGGCGTGCGGGCCGGGCAGGAACCCGCCTGCCGCGGGGAGGTCGGTGTGGGCGACGGACGGCACCACCCCCGTGACCCCGGTCCACAGTGGATGGACGAGCGCGCGGTACCGGTGGTAACGGAAGCGCCGGAGGTGGCTCCCGCCGCCCGCCGCGCGATGGCGAGGCCCAGCAGGAGCAGGCACGTGCCGAACGGCATCAGCACCTGGTCGACGGCCGCCTCCGGCCACGGCGGCACCACCCCGAACAGCAGGGCGGTGTTGTCGGCGACCACGTGCAGGGCGAAGACGAGGATCGGCACCTCGCCCCACGCGTGCACCAGCATCCCGGTCGCCACGCGTCCGCGTCCCGCCGCCCTCGCCAGGCGGGCCGTGCGCCGGGACAGCCCGATCACCGCGGCCACGGCCCGGGCGAGGTAGGCGCCGAAGGTGGCGTGGGCCAGTGCCGCGAACGGGTCGCCGGGCCCGCCCGCCTCGTAGCGGCCCGCGGGGCTGAAGAGCCAGTCCGACGCGTGCGGGCGGGCGGCGAAGCACCCGACGACCACCGCGAGCGCGACCCACAGCAGCGCCAGGCGCGGCCGGGGGAAGCGGTCGACCCCGTCCTGCGAGCCCTCGACCACGCGCGCGAACCCCGACGGGACCAGGTAGGCGGCTCCGAGCGCGGCGACGTGCTGGAGCGTCCACGCCAGGTGCGGCGAGCCGAACGTGAACGTGCGCGCGGGAGCCGCCTGGACGAACAGCGCGGTCGTCAGCAGCGCGACCCCGGCGGCGAGGTGGCGCGTCGCCGCGGAGCCGCCGCGCAGCAGCGCGTAGGCGGTGCTCACGACCGCCGCCGCGCCCGACGCCGTGGAGCCGACCAGCACCCACGACGTCAGTTCCACGTGACCGCCTCGGTGCCCAGCATCACGGCGAGCCGGTCGGCGGCGGCCCGGTCCTCCGGGGTGAGCGTGCTGACCACGGCACCCGGCCTGGCCTCGGCCTCCAGACCCGCGGTGGTGGCGGAGCACTCCGCCTCGACCTCGTCCGGGTCGTCGTAGCCCAGGCGCGGGCGCGGTGCCCCCGGCCCCGCTCCGGGAGCGATCGGCACGCAGGCGTGCCCGAGGACCAGGTGGCCGATCTCGTGCAGGACGCCGTGCCGCTGGTGCACCGGGCTGGAGCGGTCGGCCCGGACGATGAAGTCCGCGTTGTCGCCGGAGGTCCACAGGTGGTCGAACCGCCAGCCGAACCGGGAGCCGGGCACGAGGTGGACGGGCCTGCCGCGCAGCGCGGCCAGGTCGTCGCACAGCGCGCGGGCGTCCCACGGGGACGGGATGGTGACGCCGTTCCGGCGCAGCGCGGCCAGGGCCGCGTCGACCACGTGCTGGACGTCGTCGAACCGGTCCCGGCCGGTCACGTCTCGTCGTGCGCCGCGTCGGTCGCCGCGAAGTGCTCGACCATCGCCTCCAGGGTCTCCAGCGACCGGGGGCTCAGGTGCTGGGCGCGGGCGGCGATGTGCATGGCCCGGCTGGAGTGGGTCCTGCGGTGGGTCGTGGCGACCGGTATGAGGTCGCCGGGGTGCACCGCGAAGACCTCCGCGATGGCGACGATCACGTCCATGGTCGGGTTGTCGCTCTTGTTGTTCCGCAGGTTCGAGATGTACGGCTCGCTCTTGCCGATCAGGCGGCCGATCTCGGCGTTGGAGTAGAACGGCGACCGGCGGCGGCGGTTCTCGTCCGGCCGCGACCGCGGGATGTGCGACATGAGGTGGTCGAACCGCTCGGCGAACGTGGAGAAGCCTCCGATGGCGTCGCGCGGGTCGTCCTGCGTCACTCCGGCGCCTCCTGTCGCGCTTGAGATGATCACTGTCCCACGCGACGTGACGACGCCCGCATCGGGCGGCAAGTATCAATCCCAGTTAAGGGAGCGGGCAACCTCCGTGGGGAACGCCGTGCTCCATCGGGGTGATTCGGTAACTGGGGATTGGGTTCAACACGTCACTCCGGTAGACATGGTGGTGCGGTTCCGCCCGGCCTCCCCGTTGTGGTGGAACCGCGCCAGGGGGGACTGGGGGGTGGGTGTGCGCGGTGCCGCGGGCGCGCGAACCCGCGGCGCCGCGCACGCTCCAGGGCGCCGGAGGGCCGCCCCACGGGAGTGGAACGGCCCTCGCTCGACGCTCGTCACGCGTAGTTGTGGAAGCCCCGACCGCTCTTCTTGCCCAGCAGACCCGCGTCCACCATCCGCAGCAGCAGCGGCGGCGGGGAGTACAGCGGCTCCTTGAACTCGTCGTACATCGACTCGGCGATGGCCTTCGTGGTGTCCAGGCCGATCAGGTCGGCCAGGCGCAGCGGGCCCATCGGGTGCGCGCAGCCCAGCACCATGCCGTTGTCGATGTCCTCGGCCGACGCGAAGCCGGATTCGAGCATCCGGATCGACGACAGCAGGTAGGGGATCAGCAGGGCGTTCACCACGAAGCCCGCGCGGTCCTGCGACCGGATGACCTCCTTGCCCAGCACGGTCGTCACGAACTCGCGCGCCCGGTCCTGCGTCTCCTGCCCGGTCAGCAGCGACGGCACCAGCTCGACCAGCTTGAGCACCGGCACGGGGTTGAAGAAGTGCACCCCGATGACCTGCTCGGGGCGGCTCGTGGCCATGCCCAGCTTCATGATCGGGATCGACGAGGTGTTCGACGCGAAGATCGCGTTCCGGTCCTCCACGACCTTGTCCAGGGCCGTGAACACCTCCGTCTTGACCTGCTCCTGCTCCGCCACGGCCTCGACGACCAGGTTCCGGTCGGCGAAGTCGGCGACGTCGGTCGTGAACCGCATCCGGTCCAGCGCGGCGTCGCGGTCCTGTTCGGACAGCTTGCCGCTGCGCACGCCCCGGCCGAGCGAGGTCGCGATCCGCTTCTTCGCCGCCTCGGTCGCGCCCAGGTCCACCTCGGCGATCAGGACGTCGAGACCGGCTCGCGCGCACACCTCGGCGATCCCGGAGCCCATGAGCCCCGAGCCGACCACTCCCACACGTTGAATGTCACTCACACCGCGATCGTGCCAGGTCGTGGAACGGGACGGGCACGCCAGCCCCGTTCCACCGCTGGTCAGTCGTCGGCCAGCTCCGCCTCGGCCTGCTGGATGGCGGCGAACTCCTCCTCCGGCGCGGCGGCCACCAGGCGGTGGCGGCTGTAGAACCAGAAGTAGGCGATGGCGACGAGGAAGATGCCCGCCGTGATGCCGGAGGCGAGCAGGTCGACCACGAAGGTCGCGACCACGGCGGCGAGCGCCAGCACGAGCGCCACGCCGGTGGTGATCGCGCCGCCCGGCGTGCGGTAGGGGCGTTCCATGTTCGGCTCGCGGATCCGCAGCACGATGTGCGACACCATCATCAGCACGTACGACACGGCCGCGCCGAACACCGCGATGTTGATCAGCAGCGCGCCGTCCTTCGTGGCGACGGCGAGGACGAATCCGATGGTGCCGGGCACGATCAGCGCCAGGTACGGCGTCTTGCGCCTGCCCGTCCGCGACATCCAGCGCGGCAGGTAGCCCGCGCGGGACAGCGCGAACAGCTGCCGCGAGTAGGCGTAGATGATCGAGAAGAAGCTGGCGACCAGGCCTGCGAGACCGACGTAGTTCACCACCTGCGCGAGCAGGTTGTCCCCGCCGTACGCCGCCCGCACGGCCAGCGGCAGCGGGTTGTCCGCGCTCTTCACCGCGTCCGAGCCCGCGCCGCCGGGCGTGACGACGAGGATCAGCGCGGCGAACACCAGCAGCGCCGCCATGGCCGCGATGATGCCGCGCGGCATGTCCCTCCTCGGGTCGCGCGCCTCCTCGGCGGCGAGCGGGACCCCCTCCACGGCCAGGAAGAACCAGATCCCGTAGACGAGCGCGCCGAGCACGCCCACGAACCCGAACGGCAGGAACGAGCTGGCCCCGACGGCATCGGTCGGCACGATGTCGAACAGCTTGTCCGCGTCGAACTTGGGGATCATCCCGACGACGTAGGCGAGCAGCGCGACCACGGCGACACCGGTGATCACGAACATCACCCGGAGCGCCTCACCCACGCCGTACGCGTGGATGCCGATGAACACGACGTAGCAGAACAGGTACACCGGCCACGAGTTGGTGAGGCCGAACAGCCCCAGCGTCTCGACGTAGCCGCCGATGAAGATGGAGATCGCGGCGGGTGCGATGGCGTACTCGATGAGGATGGCGACGCCGGTGGCGAACCCGCCCAGCGGGCCGAGCGCGCGCCGGGCGAACCCGTAGCCCGCTCCCGCGACGGGCAGGGCGGCGGCGAGTTCGGCCAGGCCGAACACCATGCAGGTGTACATGGTCGCCATCAGGGCGGTGGCGATCAGCAGGCCGCCCCACCCGCCTTGCGCCAGGCCGAAGCTCCAGCCCGCGAAGTCGCCGGAGATGACGTACGAGACGCCGAGGCCGGCCAGGAGGACCCAGCCCGCCGCACCCCGCTTCAGCTGACGGTGTTCCAGGTAGTCCTCGCCCACCTTCTGGTAGGCCACGTGTTTGCGTCCCTCGGCGGCCACAGCACTCCCTATTGGAGTCGGGGTAGTCCTTTGACAGGGACTTGAGAGTGGTCCCGGTCACGTGGGAGTGTCAAGCGTCCAAATGCGTGTCTAGCTGCGTAACGCTTGCGTTGACACGACTGTTGCGTCCGTGTAGCAATAGTCCTCAATGGTTCCGCAACAGACCTTTAGCGAAGGGAACCTGGATGCACAGCGAGGGTTTGCTCAGCGTGGTCGAACTCCGCTCCCACGTGGAGGCGGGCACGATCGACACCGTGCTGGTCACCATCGTCGACATGCAGGGCAGGCTCCAGGGCAAGCGCTGCGCCGCGCGGTACTTCGTCAACGAGGTGCTGTCGCACGCCACCGAGGGCTGCAACTACCTGATGGCGGTGGACGTCGACATGAACACCGTCGGCGGCTACGCGATGTCCTCGTGGGACACCGGCTACGGCGACTTCGTCATGAAGCCCGACCTGAGCACGCTGCGCCGCCTGCCGTGGCTGCCCGGCACCGCGCTGGTGGTGTGCGACGTGCGGTGGGAGAACGGCGACCCGGTCCCCGCCTCGCCCCGGCAGGTCCTGCGCCGCCAGCTCGACCGGCTCGCCGAACGCGGACTGCGCGCGTTCGTGGGCACGGAGCTGGAGTTCATCGTCTTCAACGACACCTACGAGCAGGCCTGGGACAAGGCCTACCACGGCCTCCAGCCCGCCAACCAGTACAACGTCGACTACTCGATCCTGGGCACCGGCCGGATCGAACCCCTGCTGCGCGACATCCGCCGCGGTATGGAGGGCGCCGGGATGCAGGTCGAGTCGGCCAAGGGGGAGTGCAACCCCGGCCAGCACGAGATCGCGTTCCGCTACACCGAGGCCCTGGCCACGTGCGACAACCACAGCATCTACAAGAACGGTGCCAAGGAGATCGCCGCGAACCACGGCAAGAGCCTGACGTTCATGGCGAAGTACAACGAGCGCGAGGGCAACTCGTGCCACATCCACCTGAGCCTGCGCACCGACGACGACCGGCCCGCGTTCGCCGGTGACCGCGAGCACGGGTTCTCGACGCTGATGGAGCACTTCCTCGCCGGACAGCTCGCCCACCTGCGCGAGCTGACGTACTTCCTCGCGCCGAACGTCAACTCCTACAAGCGGTTCGTGCCCGGCAGCTTCGCGCCGACGGCCGTCGCCTGGGGCCGCGACAACCGGACGTGCGCGCTGCGCGTCGTCGGCCACGGCCAGTCGCTGCGGTTCGAGAACCGCGTGCCCGGTGGCGACGTGAACCCCTACCTGGCCGTCGCGGCCCTGATCGCCGCGGGCCTCAAGGGCGTGGACGCCGAGCTGGAGCTGGAGGAGCCGTTCTCCGGCAACGCCTACAGCTCCGGCCGCGAGACCGTGCCGACGACGCTGCGCGACGCGGCGGACGCGCTGGCGGGAAGCGAGCTGGCCCGCGAGGCGTTCGGCGACGACGTGGTCGACCACTACCTCAACGCCGCGAAGGTCGAGCTGACCGCGTTCGACGCGGCCGTCACCGACTGGGAGCGCGTGCGTGGCTTCGAACGGCTCTGAACCCCTCATCGGCCTCACCACCTACGCCGAACCCGTGCGGTTCGGCCTGTGGGACACGAGGGCCGCGGTGCTGCACGAGACCTACGTCGAGTGCGTGCGCGCGGCGGGCGGCAACCCCGTCCTGCTGCCGCCCGGCGGGGACTGGCGGTCCTCGACGATCGGCTGGCTCGACGGCCTGGTGATCACCGGCGGCGCGGACGTGAACCCCGCCGCCTACGGGCAGGAGCCGGGGCCGCTCACCGACGCCCCCAGGCAGAGCCGGGACGACTCGGAGTTCGCGCTCGCCCGCGCCGCCCTGGAGCTGGACCTGCCGCTGCTCGGCGTGTGCCGGGGGATGCAGGTGCTCAACGTCGTCCTCGGCGGCACGCTGCACCAGCACGTGGAGGGGCACGTCAAGAGCCCCGGCGTGTTCGCCGAGACCGTCGTCGACGTCGCGCGCGGCAGCGCGCTGGCCGCGATCGTCGGCGAGCGGACTGCGGTGCGGTGCCACCACCACCAGGCCCTCGACGCGCTCGGCACCGGCCTGCGAGCCGTGGCCACGGCGCCGGACGGGGTCGTCGAGGGGGTGGAGCTGGAGGGCTCCGGATTCGTGCTCGGCGTGCAGTCGCACCCGGAGCAGGACATCGAGGACGTGCGGCTGTTCGCCGCGCTCGTCCGGGCAGCGAAGGAGGGGGTCCGCAGGTGACCAGCACGTTCGACGTGATCAACCCCGCGACCGAGGAGGTCGTGCGCGGTGTCGACCTCACCTCGGTCGAGGAGACCGACGCGGCCATCGCGCGCGCGGAGAGGGCGCTGGTGTCGTGGCGGGCCGTCGCGCCCGCCGACCGGGCGCGGCTGCTGCGCCGGTTCGCCGACGCCGTGGACTCCGCCGTGGAGGAGCTGGCCGCGCTGGAGGTGCTGAACTCCGGGCACACCATCGGCAACGCGCGGTGGGAGGCGGGCAACGTCCGCGACGTGCTGCACTACTACTCCGCCGCGCCGGAACGCCTGTTCGGGCGGCAGATCCCGGTCGCGGGCGGCGTGGACATCACCTTCCACGAGCCCCTCGGCGTGGTCGGCGTGATCGTGCCGTGGAACTTCCCGATGCCGATCGCGGGCTGGGGCTTCGCGCCCGCGCTGGCGGCGGGCAACACGGTGGTGCTCAAGCCTGCCGAGCTGACGCCGCTGACCGCGATCCGGCTCGGTGAGCTGGCCCGCGAGGCGGGCATCCCGGAGGACGTGTTCCAGGTCCTGCCGGGCAGGGGTTCCGTGGTGGGCCACCGGTTCGTCACGCACCCGGCCGTGCGGAAGGTCGTGTTCACCGGGTCGACCGGCGTCGGCAAGCAGATCATGGCGGGCTGCGCGGACCAGGTGAAGCGGGTGACCCTGGAGCTGGGCGGCAAGTCGGCGAACATCGTGTTCGCGGACTCCGACCTGGAGAGGGCCGCCGCCACCGCGCCCTACGGCGTGTTCGACAACGCGGGCCAGGACTGCTGCGCGCGGTCGCGGATCCTGGTGCAGGACAGCGTCTACGACCGGTTCATGGAGCTGCTGGAGCCCGCCGTCAAGGGGGTCGTCGTCGGCGACCCCGGTGACGAGAAGACCGAGATGGGGCCGCTCATCTCCGCCGCGCACCGCGCGAGGGTGTCGTCCTACGTGCCGTCCGACGCGCCCGTGGCGTTCCGCGGCAGCGCTCCTTCCGGGCCCGGTTACTGGTTCCCGCCAACGGTCCTGGCGCCGGTGTCGCCCACCGACCCGGCCGCCGTCGAGGAGATCTTCGGGCCCGTCGTGTCCGTGCTGCGGTTCACCGACGAGGCCGACGCGATCCGGTTGGCCAACGACAGCGAGTTCGGCCTGTCCGGCTCGATCTGGACCCGTGACGTCGGGCGGGCCCTGCGGGTCTCGCGCGGCGTCGAGGCCGGGAACCTGTCGGTCAACTCGCACTCGTCCGTGCGCTACTCCACGCCCTTCGGCGGGTTCAAGCAGTCCGGGCTCGGCCGTGAGCTGGGGCCCGACGCGCTCGACCCGTTCACCGAGACCAAGAACGTGTTCATCTCGTCTGAGGAGCAGAACTGATGGTACGACGGCTCGAAGACCGCGTCGCGGTGATCACCGGTGGCGGTAGCGGCATCGGACTCGCGTCCGCCCGCAGGCTGGCGTCGGAGGGCGCGCGGATCGTGATCGTCGACATCGACCGCGAGGCGGGGGAGGCGGCGGCCAAGGAGGTGGACGGCAAGTTCCACCGGGTCGACGTGACCAACGAGGAGGACGTGCGCTCGCTCTACGCGGCCGTGCACGGGATGCACGGGCGGATCGACATCGCGTTCAACAACGCGGGCATCTCGCCGCCCGAGGACGACTCGATCCTGACCACCGGCATCGAGGCCTGGGAGCGGGTCAACCGCGTCAACCTCACGTCGGTGTACCTGTGCTGCAAGTACGTCATCCCGTACATGCTCGACGCGGGCAGGGGCTCGGTGATCAACACCGCGTCGTTCGTCGCCACGATGGGCGCGGCCACCTCGCAGATCGCCTACACCGCCTCCAAGGGCGGCGTGCTGGCGATGAGCCGCGAGCTGGGCGTGCAGTTCGCCCGCGACGGCGTCCGCGTCAACGCCCTGAGCCCCGGCCCGGTGAACACGCCCCTGCTCAAGGAGCTGTTCGCGAAGGACGCCGAGCGCGCGGCCCGGCGGCTCGTGCACGTGCCGCTCGGCCGGTTCGCCGAGCCCGAGGAGATCGCCGCCGCGGTGGCGTTCCTGGCCAGCGACGACTCGTCGTTCATGACCGCGTCGAACTTCCTGGTCGACGGCGGCATCTCCGGCGCCTACGTGACGCCCTTGTAATGGCCCAGCCCTGGCAGGAGGCACCGTCCACCGCGGACGCCGCGGTGTTCCGGCCGGTCCGCGCGGGCAACGCGTTCGAGGAGACCGTCGAACGCCTGCTGCAAGCGATCCGGCTGGGCGTCGCGGTGCCCGGTGAACGCCTGCCCGCCGAACGCGAACTGGCCACCAGGCTCGGCGTGAGCCGGGTGACCCTGCGCGAGGCCATCAGGTCGTTGCAGCAGGCCGGGTACGTCGAGTCGCGCCGGGGCCGCTACGGCGGCACGTTCGTCAACGAGGTCCTGCCGCTGCCCCAGCCCACGCCGGACCGGGGCAGCGGCGCGGACCTCGCGGACGCGCTGACGCTGCGGCAGGTCCTGGAGGCGGGGGCCGCCGAAGCCGCCGCGAGCCGGTCGCTCGGCCAGAACGACCGCCGCAACCTGCGCGGCAGGCTGGCCGAGTGCGTGGCGGCCGACGTGGCCGAGTACCGGCGCCGCGACTCGCGCCTGCACCTGGCCATCGCGGAGGCGACCGGGTCGGCGTCGCTCACCGCGGCCGTCGCGGACGTCCGGATGCGGACCAACGAGCTGCTGGACGCGATCCCGTTGCTGGAGCCCAACCTGGCGCACTCCAACGAGCAGCACGAGCGGATCGTCACCGCCATCCTGGACGGCGACGCGGACGCCGCGCGCCGCGAGATGGCCGAGCACCTGTCGGGCACGGCCGCGCTGCTCCGGGGGTTCCTCAGCTAGAGGCCGGGAACTGGACGGGCTCTACGCCTGGGGACCCGTGGGGTCGGGCGGGGCGGGCGTCGGCGCGGGGGCGCCCAGGACGATCGTGTCGTCGCCCATGACCTTGGCGATCGCCTTCTTGCCGTTCATCTTCCAGTAGGCGAGGAAGAAGGCGGCCATGCCGAGCGCGAGGCCGATGGCGTACCAGGCGAACTGCTCACCCGCCGGGTCGTACAGGTTGGTCACGACACCACCGCCGAGCACGCCCACGACGGCGACCAGGTCGGTGATGGCGGCCTTCTCCGTCGTGCGCACCAGGGTCCGGTAGGTGATGAACCCGACGACCAGACCGAAGAGCAGCGCGCCGACAGCGGTCACGAACACCATTTATCCCCCTCAGGACGGCGGTCGCAGGCGCAGCCCCGCGACCGCGTAAAGGGTATAGGCCAAACCCATCACGTTGCCCCGGTTGACCATGTGCCAGCGGACCTCTCGCAGCGCCTGGCCCGCGCCGGCACCGTCCACCAGGAGGCTGAGGAACCGGGTCATCGCCCAGCCCGCCATGCCCTGCTCGACGGTGACCTCGGTGCCGACCACACCGGCTGCGCCCGCGCGGTTGGCGAAGGCGTCCACGAAGTTCGAGAGCGTCGCGGTCGTCATCTCCGAGGTGTGGCAGCCGTTCATCACCACCAGCGGCTTGCGGGACGGCCAGTGCGGGCGGGGCCAGACGGCCTGGTCGCGCCTCCAGTTGGAGACCTCCACCGGGTCGACCATGCTGCCGCCGAAGCGGAGCACCGGGGACGGCAGGGCGTTCGCGGCGAGCCGGTAGTAGCCGCCGTGGCAGTACAGGTAGGCGATGTCCATCGTCTCCGGTGCGAGCGCCCTGGCGAGTTGGACCGGCGACGTCACCAGGTTGGACGCCACCGAACCGGGTGGCAGCACCGCTCGCAGCTCGGTCAGGTGGCCGTCGGTGAGGCGGGGGTCGAGGCCGGGGTCGACGGCCACCGCGACCGACGCCGGTGCTCGGCCGGAGTGCACGTGCCAGGTGACCGAACCGGTGCTCGCGGGCTGTTCGACCACGCACGACAGGCCCCAGAAACCGAAGGGGCACAACGTGTTGCCGCTGTGGTGGGGTTCCGGGCAGTGCGGCGGCACCGGGGTGGCGGGCGCGCCGGGGCCGAAGCGGGCGACCGACGGGCACACGGCGTAGGCGCCGTTCGGGTCCTGCGGCATCGGCAGGTCGTAGACCAGGGACCACGGGACCGGGTGGGCGCGGTCGGGGTTGCTGATCGCCGGATCGGCGATGTTGAGGACCGCGGGCCGGGCGCGGGACGCGGCCTCGTGCCTGATGAGGTCGGGCAGGGTGTCGAACACGACGTTGTCGTGGAACAGGCGGTCGTAGAGCACCGCGCCGTGCCTGGCCAGGTTCGCCAGGTCGGTGGTGTAGTCGGCGAGGCTCTTGCCGTGGTCGGCGTCCATCCTGCTGACCGGACCCGCCGCCAGGTGGATGTCGTGCAGGAGCTGCCGCGCCGCGCGGATGGCGTTGTCGGCGGCGTTCGGGCTGATCCACGTCGGGTTGTCCGCGAACCGCACGCCGTTGACCAGCGCCCGTGCGCCGTCGTCGGTGACCAGGATGCTCGCCGCCCGTTCCGCGAGCGGGCCGAGGTCGGCGAAGGTGCTGGTCAGGCGGTGCAGCAGGCGGGCGTGCGGGCCGCTGTCGGTGGTCGTGCCGACGGGCAGCACGAGCTGCTGGGAGTGGACGGCGACCACGCCGTAGTAGACGACCAGCTCACCTGTCCACACGGTCGGCGTTCCCGGCGCGGTGATCGGGAACCGCACCCAGGGCTGGCGGGCGCAGTACGGGCCGTGCCCGGCGTCGCAGTGGCAGACGAAGCTGGACCCGTCGTCCGGCAGGGTGAAGCGGACGACCTGCGGGGTGAGCGTCCCGTCCATGCTCAGCACGGCGCGCAGCGCCAGGGCCCCGTCCGGCAGGTTCTCGGCGGGCCAGCGGGCGTCCGCCTCGGTGAGGAGGCTCGCGGTGCGGTGCGGGCCGATGTTCACCAGCACCTCGTAGTCGGCGCCCGGTCGGAGCGGCCCGGAGCCGGGGACGGGGTCGTCCCGCCCCGGTTCGACGACCAGCGAGTTGACCGCCCGCGCCTCCGGACGGGCCGGGCGCAGGCGTGGCCGGTCGGTGCGCTGCTCGTACGCGGGAGGCTGCGGGAATCCCTGGTGAGGACCGTCGTACGGGGAACCGCCCTGGTAGGTGCCGCCAGAGGTGCCCTGCGGGACGTTCACCGACCAGGGGGTCGTGACGGGGCCGTCGGGCCATGTCCCTGGGACGGGGCCGTCGCGCCATGGCCCTGGGACGGGACCGGGCGAGGAGTCGAACCGCGCGAGGACGTCGTCGACGCGGGCGCTCCCCGCGCCCCGCACGGGCGAGCCGGTCACGGTGGTGTCGCCGATGGTCCCGACGAGGACGGCCGTCCGGTCGAGGCCGGGCAGTTCCGTCCAGCCCTCGACGAAGAGCACCACCGGCTTGCCCAGCCCGAGGAGCTGCTTGCGGAAGTTCGTGGAGGCCGCCTTGCCCCAGCGGCTGTTCTCGTGCACGGCCAGCACGTCGCCGGGCACGTCGGTGACGAGGGCGAGCGCCGCCTTGCGGGCCGACTGCCTGAAGTCGCGCAGGTCGATCGCGACGGCGGTGAACATCCTGGCCGGGCGGGACACCACGGTCGTGGTCGCCCGCCCCGGTTCCAGGCCCAGGCTGATCCTCTCCCACGACGCCGGGTCGGCGACCACGACGAGAGCGTGCGTCCCGGTGAACGCGGCGACGGCGTCGAGCGGATCGCCCTCGTGCCGCGAGACGGAGAAATCCATCCCCCGAAACTAGTGGGCGCGGTGGATCACGACGTCGTGTTCGAGGAACCCGACCGGGTACCGGTCGCACGGTGCCGCGGACGTGCGGCCGCCGGGTGTCAGCGCTCGAAGCGGCCGTGGTCGTCCCAGCGCGGGCCGTGGCCGCCGCGCGGGCCGGGCGCGCCCCGGTCGTCCGTGCGCGAGATGCCGGGACGGCCGTGGCCGCCGCCGTGGCCGTCGCGGTCCAGCAGGGCCACGAGACCGCCGCCGATGATCAGGCCGAGCACGCCGACGGCGACCAGTTGGGTGGCGCGGTGGGCGACGACCTGCCGGAACCGGCGGCGCGGGGCGGGCGCGGGGAGCGGGGCCGGGGCTCCTGGAGGTGCCTCGGCAGCGGTCGAGACCTGGTCGGCGGGCTGCTGGGCGGTCGGGCCCGGTGCGCCGGGAGGTGGGGGAGCTGCGGCGGGGTGCCGTGCTTCGGGGGTGGGCGGTTCGGCGGTGGGCCGGGATGCGCCGGAGGTGGGCGGCTCAGCGGTGGGCCGGGGTGTCGGCGCGGGCTGGGGAGGTGGCTGCTGCGCCGCGGCGGCCGCCGGTTCGGGCGCGGGCCGTGGCGGCGGGTCGGTCGAGGGCAGCGGCGTCGTCGGCTGCTCGGCCCGTGGTGGCCGAGGTGTCGGTTCGGGGGTCGAACCAGGGAGGTCCTTCGGGTCGGGCACGGCGCGCTCCTGGTCTCGCGGGCCGGCCCGGCACCGGTCCCACCGCCAGCGTGCGCCCCTGACCTGTGCGGACGCTGAGGAGAACCTGTCGCTCGCCTGAAAGGCGGAAATGAGGCGACAAGACGGCCCGGACCGGGTTGCATCGACGTCATGGTCAACGTTCACGCCGTCATCGACAAACCGACCCTCGTGGGCGAGCGGGTCCGCCTGGTCCCGCTGGACGTCACCCACGCCCGCGACCTGTACGAGGGCGGGAAGGACCCCGAGGTGACCCGGCTGACGGGCACCCACCGCGTGCACACCTACGAGGACGTCGAGCGGTACGCCGCGACCCGCCGGGAGCAGACCGACCGCGTCGACCTGGCGGTCCTGCGCGCCGAGGACGGGAAGCTGCTCGGCGACGTCGTGCTGAACGACCTCGACGTCGACAACGAGTCCATGGGCTTCCGCATCGCGCTCGTCGCCGAGCAGGGCGAGGGCTACGGGACCGAGGCGATCCGACTCGTCCTGCGCTACGCGTTCGACGTGATCGGCCTGCACCGCGTCGAGCTGGAGGTGTACGACTTCAACCCGCGCGCCATCGCGTCCTACCTCAAGTGCGGCTTCGTGGAGGAGGGGCGCAAGCGCGACGCGCTGCGCTGGGACGGCCGGTGGCACGACGCTCTGCTCATGGGCGCGCTGCGCACCGATAACATCTGACGGGTTCGCACCTGCACCCACCCACCTAGGAGTCACCGTGTCCGAGTCGCGTCCCGCAGCCGTCGTCACCCCACCGCGCGTGGTGGTGCCGTCGGGGACCACCGCGGGGGCGGCGGTGCGCGAGGCCGACCTGCCGGGGAAGGGGCCGGACGCGATCGTGGTCGTCCGCGACCCCGAGGGGCACCTCCGCGACCTGTCGTGGGTGCCGCGGGTGGACGTCGAGGTCGAAGCCGTCGCGGCCAACACCGAGGACGGCCGCGCGGTCATCCGGCACTCGACGGCGCACGTGCTGGCCCAGGCAGTGCAGCAGCAGTTCTCCGAGGCCAAGCTGGGCATCGGCCCGCCGGTCAAGGACGGCTTCTACTACGACTTCCAGGTGGAACGGCCGTTCACGCTCGACGACCTGGCCGCGCTGGAGAAGCGGATGAAGCAGATCGTCAAGGGCTCGCAGCGGTTCTCCCGCCGCGTGGTCGAGTCGGTCGACGCCGCGAAGGCCGAGCTGGCCGCCGAGCCGTTCAAGCTCGAACTGGTGGACATCAAGTCCGACGTGGACACCGCCGAGGTCATGGAGGTCGGCGGCGGCGAGCTGACGATCTACGACAACCTGGACCCGCGCTCCGGCGACCGGATCTGGGGCGACCTGTGCCGCGGTCCGCACGTGCCGACGACCAAGCACATCCCGGCGTTCAAGCTGAGCCGCGTCGCCGCCGCGTACTGGCGGGGCAACGACAAGAACCCGCAGCTCCAGCGCATCTACGGCACGGCGTGGGAGTCGCAGGAGGCGCTCGACAAGCACCTGGAGCTGCTGGCCGAGGCCGAGCGCCGCGACCACCGCAAGCTCGGTGTCGAGCTGGACCTGTTCAGCTTCCCCGACGAGATCGGGTCCGGCCTGGCCGTGTTCCACCCCAAGGGCGGGATCATCCGGCAGGAGATGGAGAACTACTCCCGGAAGCGGCACACCGAGGAGGGCTACGAGTTCGTCTACTCGCCGCACATCACCAAGGGCACGCTGTTCGAGACCTCCGGTCACCTCGACTGGTACAAGGACGGCATGTACCCGGCGATGCACCTCGACGCCGAGCACAACGAGGACGGCACGGTCCGCAAGCCGGGCCAGGACTACTACCTCAAGCCGATGAACTGCCCGTTCCACGACCTGATCTTCAAGTCGCGCGGGCGGTCCTACCGCGAGCTGCCGCTGCGGATGTTCGAGTTCGGCTCGGTGTACCGGTACGAGAAGTCCGGGGTGATCCACGGCCTGACCCGCGTTCGCGGCATGACGCAGGACGACGCGCACATCTTCTGCACGCCCGACCAGGTGCAGGACGAGCTGAAGTCGCTGCTGTCGTTCGTGCTGGGGCTGCTGAAGGACTACGGCCTCGACGACTTCTACCTGGAGCTGTCGACCCGCAACGACGAGAAGTACGTCGGCTCCGACGAGGTGTGGGAGACCGCGACCGAGGCGCTGCGCGTCGCGGCCGAGGACTCCGGCCTCGAACTCGTGCCCGACCCCGGCGGCGCCGCGTTCTACGGCCCGAAGATCTCCGTGCAGGCCAAGGACGCCCTGGGCCGCACGTGGCAGATGTCGACGATCCAGGTCGACTTCAACCTGCCCGAGCGGTTCGAGCTGGAGTACTCCGCCAGCGACGGCACGCGCCAGCGCCCGGTCATGATCCACCGCGCGTTGTTCGGCTCGGTCGAGCGGTTCTTCGGCGTGCTGACCGAGCACTACGCGGGCGCGTTCCCGGCGTGGCTGGCGCCCGTGCAGGTCGTCGGCATCCCGATCGCCGACGAGCACGTCGACCACCTGCTGGCGGTGCGCGACGCCCTGCGCGCCCGTGGCGTGCGCGTCGACGTGGACGTGTCGGACGACCGGATGCAGAAGAAGATCCGCACGCACACCATGCAGAAGGTGCCGTTCATGCTGGTCGCGGGCGGGAACGACGTGGAGTCCGGTGCCGTGTCGTTCCGGTTCCGCGACGGCACGCAGATCAACGGGGTGCCGGTGGACAGCGCCGTGCGGACGATCGTGGACTGGATCGGGCGGCGGGAGAACTCGTCGCCGACCGCCGAGTCCGTCTCGGCGGCGCAGTGAGTTCCGAGGGATCCGCGGGCTCCGGCTTGGAGGAGCAGGCCGGTGTCGGGGTCCACGACGCGTTGCAGCGGTTGTGGACCCCGCACCGGATGTCCTACATCAAGGGGGAGGGGAAACCGGTCGGGTCGTCGCCAGCCGGGTGCCCGTTCTGCCAGGTGGTGGAGCTGGACGATGCCGACGGGTTGATCGTGGCGCGCGGGGTCGCGGTGTTCTCGATCCTGAACCTGTACCCGTACAACCCGGGGCACCTGATGGTGCTGCCCTATCGGCACGTGCCGGACTACACGGACCTGACGGCGGCTGAGACGGTGGAGTTCGCCGAGTTCACGCAGAAGGCGATGAGGGTGGTTCGGCACGCCGCCGCGCCCCACGGGTTCAACATCGGGATGAACCAGGGGGTGGTGGCCGGGGCCGGGATCGCTGCTCACCTGCATCAGCACGTGGTGCCGCGGTGGGGTGGGGATGCGAACTTCATGCCGGTGATCGGGCAGACGAAGGTGCTGCCGCAGTTGCTGGGTGAGACTCGGCAGATGCTGGCGGATTCTTGGGGGATGGTGGAGTAGGGGGCTTTGGTGGCTGGTCGGGTGGCTGCCGGTTCCGTCGGATCGGGGTGGCTGCTGGTCCTCGTCGGATCGGGGTGGCTGCTGGTCCTCGTCGGATTGGGGTAGCTGCTGGTCCTATCCGGATCGGGTGGCTGTCGGTCTCGTCGGATCGGGTGGCTGCTGGTCCCAGCGGGGTGGCCGATTTGACTCGAGGGCCCCTGGATTTGCCCCTTGATCGGGCTTGCGGGCAGGGGCGGTGGCCTGCCCGATCCACCAGGGTAAGGGGCAAATCCCCCGAGTGAAATCGGCCACGGTCTAGGGCACCGACCTCCGGTTTGTCGGTCAATCGGCACACATCCTGATCAGCCAGGTCAGGCAGGTCCCGATCTGTTCAAGTCCCAGTCCGAGCCCCAGCCCCAGCCCGAGTCCGGTTTCGCTCCCGTCTCCGTCTCCGTCTCCGTCTCCAGTCTGCTCTGTCCGGTTCCGTATCTATTGGCTGAGCCGGGTCTTCCGATCGAGTGACCGTCTTCACCCGTCCGGCGGATCAAGAAAACGAAAAGGACCCCGCCACCAGCGGGGTCCTTTGTCGATGTCTGGGAATCAGGCCTGGAGAACGGCCTCGATCTCCAGGGAGATGGCGATCTTGTCGCCGATGACCACGCCGCCGCCGTCGAGCGGCATGTGGATGTCGATGCCGAAGTCGTTGCGGGAGATCTCCGCGGTGGCGGAGAAGCCGACGCGGGTGCCGCCGTACGGGTCCGGGCCGAAGCCGTTCAGCTCCAGCTTGAGCGGGACGCTCTTCACGACGCCGTGCAGGTCGAGTTCACCGTCGAGGATGAAGTCGTCGCCGTCGGCGCGCAGGCCGGTGGAGCGGTAGGTCATGGTCGGGTACTTCTCGACCTCGAAGAAGTCCGCGGAGCGGATGTGGTTGTCGCGGTCCGCGTTGTTGGTGTCGATCGACGTCAGGTCGATCGTCGCGGTCACGGAGGAGTCGGCGGGGTTCTCCGCGGTGACCAGGGTGCCCTCGAACGTGCGGAAGCTGCCGCGGACCTTGCTGACCATCAGGTGCCGGACGCTGAACGAGACGGCCGAGTGGGTGGCGTCGATGGTCCAGGTGCCGGCGACGTAGCCGGGGATCTGGATGGCGGTGGTCATTGCGTTGTCCTCCGTGAGGGGGTCGTAGTGGCTCTGGTTGAACATTGAACTACAACGCTTGACGTTTAAAGTGATTCCCCGCTGTGTCATGGATCACTCTCCGAAATCGGGTGATCTATCGGAGACCCGGTTGGCTGATCGTCAAGCTCCACGCCGCTCGATACGGTGCGATCCATGACCGCACCCGAGCGCTCTAGGCTCGCGCGAGATCGACTGTCGCGCGAGTTACGCAGGCTGCGGACCGAGGCCCGGATGACCGGTACGGCCACGGCGCAGGCGACCGGTATGAGCCAGTCGAAGCTCTCGAAGATCGAGAACGGCATGTTGCTGCCGTCGGTGATCGACGTCGAACGCCTGGTGGCGGAGTTGTCCGCCACGAGGGAGACCCGATTAGAGCTCGTCGAACTGGCCCGCCAGCTCCACGCCGAAGCCGAGACCAGACGGGTGGTCCTGCACCGGGGGGCGCACCGCCACCAGCAGACGGTGGCCCGCATCGAGGCCCGCGCCACCACCAGCCGCTTCTTCCAGCTCGCGGGCGTTCCGTCCCTGCTCCAGAGCGAGAACTACCTCCGCGTGGTGCTGGCGGCCACGCCGGGCCGCGAGCAGGACTCCGCCGTGACGACGCTGAGAGCCCGACGCGCCCGGCTGGACGACCCGAACAAGAAGTTCATCTTCCTGCTGAGCGAGAGCGCGCTGCGGTGGCGCATGGGGTCCGCCGACCTGATGTGCGACCAGATCGACCACCTCTCCCAGACCATGCGCCGACCCAACGTCCAGCTGGGTGTTGTGCCGTGGTCCGCGGACGCGAACCTCGTTGCGCTGCACGGGTTCCAGGTCTACGACGAGCGGGTGGTGACGATCAGCGTGCTGACCGGGAACGCCACCATCACCGACCCGCACGACGTGCGCGAGTACGTGGCGCTGTTCACCAGGCTGGAGCGCCTGGCGGCCCGTGGCGATCAGCTCGAAGCGCTGCTCGCCCGAATCTCCAGGGACCACCGGCAGCTCGGCTGAGCTGGGCGGTTACTCTGCCGTGGACACATCGTCCCCGCCGGTAGGTGCAGTCCCAGCCTCATGCTGAACATCTTCGCCCGAGCTTCGGTCTCGCGCGTCACCGATCCCATCGGGGCGTGGCTGGTCCGACGCGGGCTCACACCGAACTCCGTCACCGTGCTGGGCACCATCGGCACGGTCGCCGCCACGCTCTGGTTCTTCCCACGCGGCCAGCTCTTCGTCGGCGCGCTCGCGGTCACCGCGTTCGTGCTGTTCGACCTGCTCGACGGGGCCATGGCCAGGGCGCAGGGCAGCGGCACGCCCTTCGGCGCCGTGCTGGACGCGAGCTGCGACCGCATCGCCGACGGCGCCCTGTTCGCGGCGCTGGCCTGGTACGCGTTCGGCGTCGGCAACCGGTGGCTGGCCGTCGCGGCGCTGGTCTCGCTGGTCGCCGCCCAGGTCGTGTCGTACGTGAAGGCGCGCGCCGAGGCGTCCGGGCTCAACGCGGACGGCGGCCTCGCCGAACGGGCGGAGCGGCTGATCGTCGTGCTGGTCGGCTCGGGCCTGTCCGGGCTCGGGGTGCCGTACATCCTGGACGTGGCGCTGTGGCTGTGCGCGGTGCTGACCGCCGCGACGGTCGTGCAGCGCCTGCTCGCGGCGCACCGCGCCGCCACGGAGGTCGTCGGATGAGCATCGGGGAGAGACTGGCCGTGCTCGGGTACTCGGCGGGCTGGAAGCTCGTCCGGGTGCTGCCCGAGCAGTGGGTGCGCCGCGCGTTCGACTTCGCGGCGGACCGGGCCGCCGCGCGCGGCGGGCCCGGGGTCCGGCAGCTGCGCGCGAACCTGTCCCGCGTCGTGCCGCAGGCGGGGGAGAAGGAGCTCGACGAGCTGGTCCGCCAGTCGCTGCGGTCCTACGCCCGCTACTGGCGCGAGGCGTTCCGGCTGCCGTCGATGGACCTCAAGGCCGTCTACGCCACGTGCGACTCGCTCGTCAGCGGCCAGGAGTACCTGGACGCCGCGCTGGAGCAGGGGTCGGGCGCGGTCATCGCGCTCCCGCACAGCGGCAACTGGGACATGGCTGGCGTCTGGCTGGTCGGCCACTCCGGCACGTTCGCCACGGTCGCCGAGCGCCTCAAGCCCGAATCGCTGTACCGGCGGTTCATCGACTTCCGCGAAACCCTCGGCTTCGAGGTGCTGCCGCTGACCGGCGGCGACCGCGCGCCCGCCAAGGTGCTGGCGGAACGGTTGCGCGAGAACAAGGTCGTCTGCCTGCTGGCCGACCGCGACCTCACCGCCACCGGAGTCCCGGTGACGTTCTTCGGCGAGCAGACGATGATGCCCGCCGGTCCGGCGCACCTGGCCGCGACGACCGGAGCGGCGCTGCTGCCGGTGGGCCTGTGGTTCACCGAGGACGGCTGGGTGTTCCGCATCCACCCGCCGATCCGGGTCGCGGGCACCGCGCAGGTCCCGGTGGCCACGCAGGCGCTCGCCGACGTCTTCGCCGCCGACATCGCCGCGCACCCCGCCGACTGGCACATGCTCCAGAAGCTCTGGCTGTCCGACCTGCCGGAGAGCAGGCAGCGCGCCCTCGCCCGCAGGCGGGGGTCGCCGTGAAGGTCGGCATCGTCTGCCCGTACTCCCTCGACGTCCCCGGAGGGGTGCAGGCGCACGTCGTCGACCTGGCCCGCGCGCTGATCGGCCTCGGCCACGAGGTGAACGTGCTGGCGCCCGCCGACGAGGACACGGCGCTGCCGGACTTCGTCACGTCCGCGGGCCGCGCCGTCGGCATCCCCTACAACGGTTCCGTGGCCCGGCTCTCCTTCGGCCCCGTGTCGTACTCGCGGGTCCGGCGGTGGATCACCGACAACGACTTCGACGTGCTGCACCTGCACGAGCCGACCGCGCCGAGCCTGTCGTTCCTCGCGCTGATGGTGGCGGACGGCCCGATCGTGGCCACGTTCCACACCTCCACGCCGCGCTCGAAGATCCTGGCCGCGTTCCAGGTCGTGCTCCAGCCGTTCGTGGAGAAGATCACCGCCCGGATCGCGGTGTCCGCGCTGGCCAGGCGGGTGCAGGTCGAGCACCTCGGGGGTGACGCGGTCGAGATCCCCAACGGCGTGGACGTCGGGTTCTTCGCCGACGCGGAGCCGCTGGAGGGCTACCCGCGCGAGGGCGGCACGATCGGGTTCGTCGGCCGCTTCACCGAGCCCCGCAAGGGGATGCAGGTGCTGCTGGAGGCGTTCCGCGTGCTCGCCGCCGAACTGCCGGACCTCCAGCTCCTGGTGGTCGGGCGGGGTGACGACGAGGAGCTGCTCAAGGACGCCGGACCCGAGCTGGCCCGGCGGATCGTGCTGCTCGGGCAGGTCGACGACGAGACCAAGGCGCGCGCGCTGCGCAGCGTCGACGTGTACTGCGCGCCGAACACCGGCGGCGAGAGCTTCGGCATCATCCTGACCGAGGCGATGTCCGCGGGCGCGGCGGTCGCCGCCAGCGACCTGGACGCGTTCCGGCGGGTGCTGGACGACGGCAAGGCCGGGGTGCTGACGCCGGTCGAGGACTCCGCGGCGCTGGCCGACGGGCTGCGGGACCTGCTCGCCGACGCGGGGCGTCGCGCCGACTTCGTCGAGGTCGCCCGGCAGCGGGTGATGACCTTCGACTGGTCCGTCGTCGCGAACCAGGTGCTGCGCGTGTACGAGAGCGCCATGGCCGCCGACCCGCGCCGCGTCGGGGAGGCCGAGGAGTGACCAGTTCGTGGTTCGTGACGACGCTGCTGGTCGTCCTCGCGCTGGTCGTCCTCATCGGACCCTGGGTGCTCGGCACGGCGAACCGGCTCGACCGGCTGCACGTGCGCACGGACGCCGCCTGGGCGGGCCTGGACGCGGCACTGGCCCGCCGCGCCGTCGTGACCAGGACCGTCGTCACGGCCGTGCTCGACGCGGACGAGGCGACGATGCTGCGCAACGTGGCCGACCGGGCGGAACGCGCGCCGCGCGCCGAGCGGGAGGCCGCGGAGAACGAGCTGAGCGGACTGCTCGCCGACCTGGACCGCGCCGCCCTGCCCCCCGTGCTGGCGGCGGAGCTGGCCGACGCCGAGCAGCGGGTCGTGCTGGCGCGGCGGGTGCACAACGACGCCGTGCGCGACACGCTGTCGCTGCGCGGGAGGCGGGCCGTCCGGTGGCTCAAGCTCGCGGGCACCGCGCCGCGGCCGGAGTACTTCGAGATCGCCGAACCACTCGAAGCCGCCGAGTCGACCGTCCTCACGCCCCGCACGTCGGCGCGCGTGCTGCTCGTGGACGGCTCGGGACGGGTGCTGCTGTTCGAGGGCAACGACCCGGCGAGGCCGCAGGAGTCGTTCTGGTTCACCGTCGGCGGCGGCGTCGATCCCGGTGAGGACCTGCGCGCGGCGGCCGTGCGCGAGGTCGCCGAGGAGACCGGCCTGAAGCTCGCCGAGGCCGACCTGGTCGGGCCGGTGTGGAAGCGGCACACCGTGTTCAGCTTCGACGGCCTGAGCTACGCGGCCGAGGAGTGGTTCTTCCTCGCGGACGCGGTGCCGGAGGGCTTCGAGGTCGACACCTCGGGCTGGGACGACGTCGAGCGGCTGACCATCCGGCGGCACCGCTGGTGGTCCTCGGACGAGCTGCGCGCGACCGAGGACGCCGTGTACCCGGTGCAGCTGGCCGACCTGCTGCCGGACGTGCTCGGCGGGGTGTGGGACGGGTCGCTGCGGACCGTGCGCTAGCCGTGCCGACCGGTGAGGTCCACCGGGTTGTTCGGGCTGCTCGTGGTCGGCCCCGGCGTTGGTCCCGCTGATCTGCTTCGACGCCGGGCCGTACCTCGTGGAGCCGCGCCGGGCACTCGGCTGAGTGCGCTGCGGCAAACGGGTGTCACCTGTATTGGGGACGCGTTTCTCCACTGGATCGGCTTTCCTGGTGGTCGGGGAATCACGCCGGGGGAGGCGTTGTGGGGGAAGTCGTGGGGCAGGACGAGCGTGTCCGCACGTTGCTGAGAGCGCTGGTGCGGAGGGTCCACGAGCTGGGGCCGCTGGAGGGCGGGGCACCGGTGCTGGACGTGCAGGAGTTGGGGGTGCGGTGCGTGTTGACGCCCGCCGACCGCGGGGACGGGGCCGTGTTGAGCCCGCGGGAGCGCGAGGTCGCGCGGATGGTCGGGCTGGGGTTCACCAACAAGATGATCGCGGCGGCGCTGGGGATCAGCCTCTACACGGTGTCGACGCACCTGCGGCGGATCTTCGCGAAGCTCGACGTGCCGACCAGGGCGGCGATGGTGGCGGTGCTGGCCGGGCAGCGGGTCGTGGACGGGTGACGCGGTCCGGGCCCTCCCGCGCCGTGGCGGGAGGGGCCGGACGCCGCCCCGCTACACGGCGGTGATGACCTCGCTGCCGTACGCGGCCAGGGTTTTGTCCTTCTCGTCGTGCATGAGGTAGAGGGCGAAGTTGGTCACGCCGATCTCCGCGAGCTCCTGGAGCCGGTCGACGTGGGCCTCCGCCGGGCCGGTCAGGCAGAACCGGTCGACGATCTCGTCCGGGACGAAGTCCGTCGACCGGTTGCCCGCCCTGCCGTGGTGGCTGTAGTCGTAGCCCTCGCGGCCCTTGATGTAGTCGGTCAACGCCTCGGGCACCACGCCCGAGTCGCCGTACCGCGCCACCAGGTCCGCGACGTGGTTGCCGACCATGCCGCCGAACCAGCGGAGCTGGTCCCGCTGGTGGGCCAGGTCCGTGCCGACGTAGGCGGGCGCCGCCACGCACATGGTGATGGCGTCGGGGTCGCGGCCCGCCGCCGTGGCGGCGTCGCGCACCGAGCCGATGGTCCACCTGGCGATGTCCGGGTCGGCGGTCTGGAGGATGAAGCCGTCCGCCTGCTCGCCCACCATCTTGAGCGCCTTCGGGCCGTAGGCGGCCATCCAGATCTCCAGCTTCCCGTCGCGCACCCACGGGATGCGGACCGGGGTGCCGTGGTGCTCGACCTCCCGGCCCTCCGCCAGCTCCTTGATGACCGTCATGGCCCTGCCGAGGGTGGCGAGGGTCGCGGGGGGCCTGCCGATGACCCTCCTCGCCGAGTCGCCCCTGCCGATGCCGCACACCGTGCGGTTGCCGAACATGTCGTTGAGGGTGGCGAACAGGGACGCGGTCACCGACCAGTCCCTGGTGCTCGGGTTGGTCACCATCGGCCCCACCACGAGGTTCGTGGTGTTCGCCAGGACCTGGGAGTAGATGACGAACGGCTCCTGCCAGAGCACGGCCGAGTCGAACGTCCAGCCGTAGCTGAAGCCGTTGTCCTCGGCGGATCTCATGCCCGCCACGACGTCGCTCGCGGGCGGGTCGGTTTGCAGTACGACACCGAAGTCCATGCCGCCACCCCTCCTAGATCAGGTACTGGTTGAGGTCGCGGCCGAGGAACTTGCCGTGGCCCGCGCCGCCGTGGAAGCCCGATCCGTCCACGACGACCGCGCCGCGCGACAGCACCGTGTCGACCCTGCCGGTCAGCTCCATGCCCTCGTAGGCGGAGTAGTCCACGTTCATGTGGTGCGTGGCCGCCGACAGCGTCTGCTCGGCCGACGGGTCGTACACGACGACGTCCGCGTCCGCCCCCGGCGCGATGACGCCCTTGCGGGGGTAGAGGCCGAACATCCTGGCGGGCGTGGTGGAGCTGATCTCGACCCAGCGTTCGAGGGACAGCTCGCCGCGCACGACGCCCTGGTGCAGCAGGTCCATGCGGTGCTCAACGCCCGGCATCCCGTTCGGGATCTTGGAGAAGTCGCCGCGCCCCAACTCCTTCTGGTCCTTGAAGCAGAACGGGCAGTGGTCGGTCGACACCAGCGACAGGTCGTTGGTGCGCAGCCCGCGCCACAGCTCGGTCTGGTGCTCCTTCGGGCGCAGCGGGGGAGAGGCCACGTACTTCGCGCCCTCGAAGTCCGGCTTCGCCAGGTCCTCCAGCGACAGGAACAGGTACTGGGGGCAGGTCTCGGCGAAGACGTTCTGGCCGGTGTCGCGAGCCTTCGTCACCGCGTCCAGCGCGTGCGACGCCGACAGGTGGACGATGTAGAGCGGGGAACCGGTCACCTTCGCCAGCGCGATGGCCCTCGACGTCGCCTCGCCCTCCAGCTCCGGCGGCCTGGTGAGGCCGTGCTGGACGGGGTCGGTCCGGCCGTTCGCGAGCGCTTGCGCGACGAGCTGGTCGATCGCGATGCCGTTCTCCGCGTGCATCATGACCGTGGCGCCGGTCTCGCGGGCCTTCTGCATGGCGCGCAGGATCTCGCCGTCCGTGGCGTAGAAGACGCCGGGGTAGGCCATGAACATCTTGAACGTGTTCACGCCCGCGTCGATGCAGGACTCCATCTCCTTCAACGACGAGTCGTTGACGTCGGAGACGATCATGTGGAACCCGTAGTCGACGGCGCAGTTGCCGTCGGCCTTGGCGTGCCACTTGTCCAGTGTGGACAGGAGGGAGGTCCCCTTGGCCTGCACGGCGAAGTCGATGATCGTCGTCGTGCCGCCCCACGCGGCGGCCACCGTCCCCGTCTCGAACGTGTCCGCGCTGGACGTGCCGCCGAACGGCATCTCCATGTGCGTGTGGCCGTCGATCCCGCCGGGGATCACGTACTTGCCGGTCGCGTCGATGACGGTGTCGGCCTGGACCTCGAAACCGGGAGCCACGAGGGCGGCGATCTTCTCGCCCCGCACCAGCACGTCTGCGGCGACCGCGCCCGTCGCGTTCACGACGGTGCCACCGCGGATCAGGGTGCTCACGGCCGCACCAGCGAGTCGTAGGTGTCGGGCCTGCGGTCGCGGTAGAACGCCCACAGGTCGCGGACCTCCGTCAGCAGGTCCATGTCCAGGTCGCGGACGACGATCTCCTCCTCGGTGTCGGACGCCGCCTCGCCGACGAGCTGGCCGCGCGGGTCGGCGAAGTACGTCTGGCCGTAGAAGTCGTTGTCGCCCAGCGGTTCCACGCCGACGCGGTTGATCGTGCCGACGAAGTACTCGTTCGCCACGGCCGCGGCGGGCTGCTCCAGCCGCCACAGGTACTCCGACAGGCCGCGGCTGGTCGCCGACGGGTTGAACACGATCTTCGCGCCCGCCAGGCCGAGCGCCCGCCAGCCCTCGGGGAAGTGGCGCTCGTAGCAGATGTAGACGCCGATCCGGCCGACCGCGGTGTCGAACACCGGGTAGCCGAGGTTGCCCGGCTTGAAGTAGAACTTCTCCCAGAACCCCTTGACCTGCGGGATGTGGTTCTTGCGGTGCTTGCCCAGGTACGTGCCGTCCGCGTCGATCACCGCGGCGGTGTTGTAGTAGACGCCGGGCTGCTCCTCCTCGTACATGGGCACCACGAGCACCACGCCGTGCTGCGCGGCGACCTCGCACATCAACCGGGTCGTCGGACCGTCGGGGATCTGCTCGGTGTAGGAGTAGTAGTCCGCGTCCTGCACCTGGCAGAAGTACGGGCCGTAGAACAGTTCCTGGAGGCAGACCACCTGCGCGCCCCGCGAGGCCGCCGTGGCGATGGCCGCGACCGCGTTCGCGATCATCGACTCCTTGTCGCCGGTCCACTTCGCCTGGATCAGGCCGGCTCGGACGATGTTCGTCACTTGATCACTCCCTCGTTGCTGCGGTCGGCCGCTGTCCGCGACAGCGCCAGGTAGGTGACGAGTCCGCCGACCAGGCCGACCACCCAGTTGTAGTCGTAGAGCGGCTTGAGGAACGGGATCAGCCCGTCGGCCGGGAACGGGCCGCCGTAGGCGCCGCCGACCGCGAGGACGCCGCCGACGGCGGTCGCGACGACCGCGCGGTAGTTCCAGCCCCCGGAGAACCAGTAGGCCCCCCTGCCGTCCATGTAGAGCGCGTCGAGTTCGATGCGGGTCCCGCCGAGCAGCCAGTACCCGGCGATGAACACGCCCGCCACCGACGCCAGCAGGCCGCCGTAGAAGCCCAGCCACGCGAAGATGTAGATGCTCGGGTCGGAGATCAGCCGCCACGGCTGGATCACCACGCCGATCACGCCGGTGATCAGCCCTCCGACCGCGAACGTGATGCGCTTCGGGAACGCGTTGGAGAAGTCGTAGGACGGGCTGACGACGTTCGCCGCGAGGTTCGCCGAGATCGTCGCGAGCACCAGCGCCACCAGCGCGACGACCACGACCAGCGGGTTGTCGAACCGGCTCGCGAGCGTCGCCGGGTCCCAGATGGCCTCGCCGTACAGGGCGATCGAGCCGGACGTCGTCAGGATCGCCACGATCGCGATGAACGACATCGTCGTCGGCAGGCCGAGCACCTGGCCGAGCGCCTGCTTCTTCTGGCTACCGCCGAAGCGGGTGAAGTCCGGCATGTTGAGCGACAGCGTCGACCAGAACGCGATCATGCCCATCAGCGACGGGAAGAACACCTTCCAGAAGTCCGCGCCCCAGCCCAGCTTGGACGGTTCGGACAGGATGGGGCCGAAGCCGCCCGCCTTCACGGCCACGTACGCCAGCAGGACCAGGAAGCCGACCGACACCAGCGGCGCCGTCCAGTTCTCGAACTTGCGGATCGCCTCCATGCCGCGCCAGATGATCAGCATCTGCACGACCCAGAAGCCCAGGAAGCACAGCCACAGCGTCCACTTCTGCCCCAGCACCTCCGGCGCGGCCAGCCACCAGCCGCCGACCAGCTTGCCCACGATCACGTGCAGCGCCAGGCCGCCGACCCACGTCTGGATGCCGAACCAGGCGCACGCGATGAACGCCCTCAGCAGCGCCACCAGGTTGGCCCCGCGCACCCCGTAGAACGCGCGGGCGAACACCGGGAACGGGATGCCGTACTTCGTGCCCGCGTGGCTGTTCAGCAGCATCGGGACCAGCACGATCAGGTTGCCGAGCGTGATGGTCATGAACGCCTGGACCCAGTCCATGCCCAGCGCGATCAGCGACGCCGCGAGCGTGTAGCTGGGGATGTTGTGCGCCATCCCCATCCACAGCGCGAAGAAGTTGTACGTCGTCCAGGTCCGCTGCTCCAGCGGCACCGGGGCCAGTTCGGGGTTGAAGTACCGGCTCTCCGAGATCCCGGAGAAGTCGCGCAGCTCGACTCGCCCATCCGGGTGGCTGATCTGCCTCGTCGATGTGATGTGGCTTGCTGAGGTGGGCTCTGAGGGCTCGACGGCCATCGGTCACATCCCTGTTACGCTGGTGAAACAGCGTGGTCGGTGTGCGCGTTCCATCCCGGAATCCTGGGATGGCGGGTGCGCCGGGGGCAGTGTCGAAGTGTCCACGTTTGCCATGATCAGTGAACACTCCGTCGGTTGCACGTCGACCCGGCCCCGGTGCTCGGGGCGCGGGCGGTCACCGGCTGAGCAGCTCCCGGACCACGTGCGCGTCGTACCGGTCGTCCACCTCCTCGAACGCGACCAGCGCTTGGCGGTACGCCTCGTCGGCCTCGGCGCGGCGGCCCAGTTCGCGGTGGACGGTGCCCAGGTCCCTGAGCGTGACGCCCGCCTGGAACCGGTCGTCGCGGTGCCGGTGGATCCGCAGGGCCGCGAGGAAGTGCTCGACGGCCGGGCCCGGCTCGCCCCTGGCGTGGTGGGCCTTGCCGAGGTCGTGCAGGGTGATCGCCTCGCTGCCCTCGTACCCGAGCCGCCGCTGGAGCTCCAGGGCCTCCCGGTAGTGGGCGATGGCCTCGTCCGGGTTCCCCAGCACCAGGTGGGTGGCGCCGAGGTTGGTGAGGGTGATGCCCAGGCCGTACCGGTCGCCGATCTCCTCCCTGATCCGCAGCGACCGCTCGCAGCAGGCGAGCGCCTCGTCCGGGCGGCCCATGAGCCGGTAGGTCGCGGACAGCGTGACCAGCGTGGAGCCGATGCCGATCCGGTCGCCCGCCTCCTCGTGCAGGCGGAGCGATTCCCGACCCAGTGCGACGGCCTCGTCGAACCGCCGCGCGTGCCGGTGCACCGTGCCGAGCCGCCTCAGCTCCTTCGCCAGCACCCCGCGGTCGCCCGACGCGCGGGCGGACTCGACGGCCAGGGTCTGCAACCGCAGCCACGGGGCCAGGCGCTTGCGGAGGGAGAAGTAGCGGTACATCGCGTTGGCGAAGGGGACCACGTTCCCGCCCCGCCGGTGCTCCTGGACCGCCATCGCCAGGACGGTCTCGTGGTTGAGGTCCATCCACGCGAGCGACGTCCGGTCGCAGAGGTGGTTCTGGATGTGCTCGGCGTGCTCGGCGGCGGTGCGCGGGTAGTACGCGGCCAGCCGCCCCAGCGCCGCCACGCCGTCGGGGTTGGGCACCCCCTCGTCCTCCAGGCAGCTGAGGGCGTAGAGCCGGACGAGGTCGTGGAACCGGTTGTCCCGCTCCAGCAGGTGCGCCGCCCGCAGGTCCGCGAGCAGCCTGCGGGCCCTGGTGGGCGGCACGTCCGCGAGCGCGGCCGTGCTCGCGACGTCGATGTCGCCGGGGTGCAGGGCGAGCAGGCGGAACAGCCGCCGCCGGTCGGGGGCGAGCGCGTCGTAGGACAGGCGGAAGGCCGCGCGCACGGCCCGGTCGTCGCCGTCGTCCAGCACGTCCAGGCGCGCCTCGCGCAGTTCCGCCGCCCAGTCGTTGTCCGGGTCGGACTCGATCAGCGCGGCCATGATCCGCAGCGCCAGCGGCAGCCGCCCGCACCGCTCGGCGATCTCCTCGTCGTCGACCAGCTCGACCGCCTCGGCCAGGCTCAGCACGCCCAGTTCGAGCTGGTCGGCAGAGAGGCTGGTGAGGGTGTTGCGGCTGGAGACCACCACCCGGTGGCCGTCGACCAGGAGCGGCCGGACCTGGGCCGTGGACGACGCGTTGTCCAACAGCAGGAGCGTGCGGTCGCGGCGGGCCATCTCGGTGCGGAACAGGGCCGCCCGCTCCGCCTCGCCCGGCGGGCTCTCGACGCCGAGCATCCACAGCAGCGAGGAGAGCGCCTCCGACGGGGCCACGTGGTGCTCGGGGTCGTAGCCGTGCAGGTCGAGGTAGAGCTTCCCGCCGGGGAAGCGGGTCAGGTGGCCGTACCGCAGCAGCAGCTCGGTCTTGCCGACGCCGCCGAGGCCGTGGACCAGGGTCAGGCCGGTGCCCGCGGCGAGCTCCTCCAGGTCCGGTAATCGGCCCGCGAAGGCGCCGGAGACCGGGGGCAGCCCGTTGAGGGCGGTCGGCCGGTCCGGGGCCTGGTGCAGGACCACCGTGCCGACCCTCTCGGCCTGCACGACCTGGCCGTTGACCTCACCGGTGACCTTGTTGCCCATCGGACAGTTCTACCCGCGGCCGGGTTCGGCGCACCAGGGTTCCCGCGCGGGGAACCGGGCCCCGGCGGGCATCACCCCATCGTGTGGATGTAGATCGACGTCGTTCGTGCCGATGTCTGAGAAGACCACTTCAGGTCCCCTCAAGGTTAGGAACACTGTGTTTCGTACCCGCCCGCGTGGTTCCCTCCGTGCCGCCGCCCTGCTCGCCGTCGGCGCCTCGCCGCTGCTCGCAGGAGTGGCCGCAGCCGCCCCCGCGCCGTCGCTCGACGGTCTGGGGGGCGCGATCGGACAGGGACCCGAGCTGACCAGCGCCGTCACGGACCAGGCAGGCAAGATCGCGAGCGGCAGGTCCGTCGGGCTGCCCGCGCCCACCGACGTGCGGAACTCCACCGTGCTCCAGCAGCCCGCTCCCCAGGCCCCGGACCCCTCGCACGCGCTGCCCGCTCCCCAGAGCCCGGCCGTGCTCGGCGGGTCCGAGGCGCGCGCCCTCCCGGCGGCCTCCTCCCTGCCGCTCGCGGACCAGGTCCAGCTCAACCAGCTCCCGCTGAACCAGCTCCCGAGCACCGACACGCTCCCGAGCACCGATGAACTGCCCGTCCAGCTCCCGCAGCTCGGCAACCTCCCGGTGTCGCTGCCCGGTCTGGGCTAGACCTCGCACCCCCGCAAGCCCATGGCGCAGTGGCACCTGCGTCATGGGCTTGTCGCGTGTGGACGGTCGGCGTTCCGTTGTGGCGGCGGGGTATTCCCCCTCACCCGGCACATCCGCGGATCCTCCCGAATTCCCGGCGGGCGCGTCCCCCGCGTTGCTACCGTTGCGGGACGGGGAGAACCGAGGGGGAACTCATGCCAGTACGCCGGATCACCACCGTGCTCGTCGTCGCGTCCGCCGCGGTGCTCGGCCTGTCCGGGGTCGCCTCCGCCAGCGGGGAGGTCGTGGTTCCGGGCGCACGGCTGACGTTCGACACGCCGACCCACGTCTTCACCCTGTACGACACCGCCGACGACGGCCACGCCGTCTACGCGCGGTGGCAGGTGCAGGGCAGCTCGCCGGTCGTCGGGTACAACCGCGGCGGGCCGGGCTCGGTCGCGCGCTGGTACCTCGACACCCCGACCGGACTGCGCATCACCTACCAGGTGTGCGTGGACACCGAGTTCCAGGACGTCTGCTCGCCGACGCGCGTGGACCGCACCTGACGGACCGGTTCGGCCCGAGCCCCCGACTCGGGCCGAACCGTCACGACCCCAGGTCGTGCACGAGCAGCGCCACGTGCAGCGACAGGATCGACTCCGGGTCCTCCAGGGAGACACCGAGCACCTGTTCGATGCGGGCCAGCTGCTGGTAGTACGCCGTGCGGGACAGGTGCGCCGCCGCCGCGGCGGCCGACTTGTTGCCGCCGTGCTCGCACAGGCGGCGCAGCAGCTCCACCAGCCGGCTGCCCTGGTTGGTGTCGCGGGCCAGGAGCGGCCCCAGTTCGCGGTCGGCGAAGGCGCGGAGCCGCTCGTCCTCGCGCAGCAGGTGCAGCAGCCCGTGCAGGCGCACGTCGTCCAGCCGGTGGTAGAGCCGGGTGCCGGGTGACCGCAGCGCGGCGCCCGCGATGTGCACGGCCTCGCCGAGGCTGCGGCGCACGTCGGCCACGACGGTGACGGTCGTGCCCGCCGCCACGACCACCGGCAGCCCGTGCTGGGTCGTGGCGGCCACCCGGTGCACCTCCTTGGCCAGCCGTCGCAGCACGCCGTCCAGACCCGCCTGAGGTGGCAGGGACAGCAGCGCCCGGACGCTGGTGTCGTCCACGACGCCGACGAGCGCGGGTACGGTCACGCGCCGGGCCGCCAGCGCGGTGGCCTCGGCGAGGTCGCGCAGGACCTCTTGCGTGGCAAGGGTTTGCGCGGGCGCCGGGGACGTGCCGGGGCGGATCGCGACGCCGACGAGCTGCCTGCGCTCCAGGGGCACGCCCAGCGCGGCGGCCCTGGCCGACAGGTCCGCGGGCGGCAGCGCCTCGCCGAGCAGCTGGGCCAGCAGCGTGCGGTGCGTCTGGCGTTCCAGCGACTCGCGGTCGCGGGCCACCAGGCGGTGCACGGCGAGCGCGGACGCGGCGCGCTCGGCGACGACCACGTGCCGGTGCGGCGGCGGCTCGGGGGAGACCAGCACGAGCCTGCCCCAGTCGGCCCCGCGCGCGCCCACGACGGTGACGAGCCAGCCCGCGTCCCGGTGGTAGGCGGTGCGCTCGGTCACCGTGACCGACCGGGACCGCTGGCCCCAGTCGGCGAGCAGCGCCGTCGGGTCCGCGCCCGCCGCGTCGTAGGCCAGCACCTCGTGGCCGAGCGTCTCCAGCACGACCGGCAGCCCGGCGGTGCGGGCCACCTCGCGCAGCACCTCGGCGGGTTCGGCGCCCGCCACCGTCAGCGCGGTGAACGTCTCGTGCACCTGTTCGGCGGCCCGCAGCTCGGCGAGCTGGGCGTCCACGATCAGCGCAACGACGGCCTCGGTGACGGTCACGAACCGGGTCTCGTTGGCGAGCGTGACCAGGGGCAGCCCGTGCTTCTCGGCCGCGGCGACGAGGGAGCGGGGGATCTCCTCGCTCCACCGCCGCACCAGCTCCACGACGAGCCCCGCGGCGCCCACGGCGGCCAGGTCGTCGACGTAGCGGGTGAGGCCCGCGTCGTCGGCCGGGAGCAGCAGCCCGGTCGTCAGCACGAGTTCGCCGCCGCGCAGCAGGTGGGCTATGTCCGCGACCTCGGCGACGTGCGCCCAGCGCACCCTGCCCTGCATCCCGGAGGCACCCGCGACCACCGTCGGACCGCCGCGGCGGACCACCGGCAGGGCGAGCGCTTCGGCGACCGTCGGGTACATGGACACAACGTAATGCGGTCACCGCGAAAGCGGTACACGTTGTGCATGGCGGGCGGTCGCCCGCGCCACCAGACTCCTGAGCAGGACCTACCTCACGGAGGACGCTGATGGCTGCCCAAGAACAGGGGAAGCACCGGGAGCTGCTGGCCCGGCACCGAGCGGTCATGCCCAACTGGATGGCCCTGTACTACGACGAGCCGATCGAGATCGCGAGCGCGAGCGGCAGGCGGGTGACCGACCGCGAGGGTCGCACGTACCTCGACTTCTTCGCGGGCATCCTGACCAACGCCGTCGGCTACGACGTCCCCGAGATCAGCGACGCCGTGCGCGCCCAGCTCGCGACCGGCGTGTTCCACACCTCGACGCTCTACCTGATCGAGAAGCAGGTGGAGCTGGCCGAGAAGATCGCCGAGCTGTCGGGCATCCCGGACGCCAAGGTGTTCTTCACCAACTCGGGCACCGAGGCCAACGAGACGGCGCTCATGCTCGCCACCCAGTACCGCCGCAGCGACCAGGTCATCGCGCTGCGCAACTCCTACCACGGGCGCGCGTTCGCGACCGTCGCGATCACCGGCAACCGCGGCTGGTCGGCCAGCTCGCTGAGCCCGGTCAAGGTGAGCTGGGTGCACGGCGGCTACCGCTACCGCAGCCCGTTCCGGCACCTGTCCGACGCCGACTACGTCAAGGCCTGCGTGGACGACCTGCGCGAGGTCATCGAGGTGACCACGTCCGGTGACGTGGCCTGCATGATCGTCGAGCCGATCCAGGGCGTCGGCGGGTTCACCCTGCCGCCGGACGGGCTGTTCGCCGCGTTCCAGGAGGTGCTGGACGAGTACGGCGTCCTGCTGGTCTCCGACGAGGTGCAGACCGGCTGGGGCCGGACCGGCGAGCACTTCTGGGGCATCCAGGCGCACGGCGTGGTGCCGGACGCGATGACGTTCGCGAAGGGCCTCGGCAACGGGCTCGCGATCGGCGGTGTCGTGGCGCGCGGCGACCTGATGGACTGCCTCGGCGCGAACTCGCTGTCCACGTTCGGCGGCAACCCCGTGTCCACGGCGGGAGCCCTGGCGACGCTGGACTACGTGCTGGAGCACGACCTCCAGGCCAACGCCGCGAAGCTCGGCGCCCGGCTGTTCGAGGGCCTGCGGGCCATCGCGGCGGAGAACCCGGTCATCGGCGACGTGCGCGGCAAGGGGCTGATGATCGGCGTCGAACTGGTGGACGCGGACGGCGCGCCCGCTCCGAAGGCGGCCGTCGCGGTGCTCGAAGGGGCGCGCGAGCGCGGTCTCCTGATCGGCAAGGGCGGCCTGTACGGCAACGTGATCCGGCTCGCGCCGCCGATGACGCTGACCGACGACGAGGTCGAGGAGGCCCTCGTGGCGCTGCGCGGGGCGATCGAGGGGGCGTCGGCGTGAGGATCACGCACCGGATCGGCGGCAAGCCGTGGACCGGCACCGCCGAGCGCTCCGGCGACGTCTACGACCCGGCCACCGGCCGCGTCGCCGCCAGGGTCGACTTCGCCAGCGCGGCCGACGTGGACGAGGCCGTGGCGGCGGCGAAGGCGGCGTTCACCGGGTGGCGCGGCGCGTCCCTCGCTCAGCGCGCGTCGGTCGTGTTCGCGTTCCGCGAGCTGTTCAACGCCCGCAAGGCCGACCTGACCGCGATCGTGACCGCCGAGCACGGCAAGGTGCTCTCCGACGCCGCGGGGGAGGTCCAGCGGGCTCTGGAGGCCGTCGAGTTCGCCTGCGGAATCCCGAGCCTGCTCAAGGGCGGCTTCAGCGAGAACGCCTCCACCAAGGTCGACGTCTACTCGATCCTCCAGCCGCTCGGCGTGGTCGGGGTGATCTCGCCGTTCAACTTCCCGGCGATGGTGCCGCTCTGGTTCGTGCCGAACGCCATCGCCTGCGGCAACACCGTGGTGCTCAAGCCGAGCGAGAAGGACCCGTCCGCGGCGAACTTCATCGCGGAGCTGTTCGCCGAGGCGGGTCTGCCCGACGGCGTGCTGAACGTCGTGCACGGCGACAAGGTCGCGGTGGACCGGATCCTGGAGCACCGGGACGTGAAGGCGGTGTCGTTCGTCGGCTCCACGCCGATCGCCCGGTACGTCTACGAGACCGGCACCGCCCACGGCAAGCGCGTGCAGGCGTTGGGAGGGGCCAAGAACCACATGGTGGTGCTGCCCGACGCCGACCTCGACCTCGCGGCGGACGCGGCGGTGTCGGCGGGCTTCGGCTCGGCGGGCGAGCGCTGCATGGCGATCTCCGTCGTCGTCGCGGTCGACCCGGTCGCCGACGAGCTGGTGGACAAGATCCGCGACCGGATCGCGGACCTGCGCGTCGGCGACGGCCGCCGCCAGGGCTGCGAGATGGGGCCGCTGGTCACGGGCGCGCACCGGGACAAGGTGGTGTCCTACGTGGACACCGGCGTGGCCGAGGGCGCGTCGCTCGTGGTCGACGGGCGCGGTCACCCGATCGACGGCGACGAGGGCGGGTTCTGGCTGGGACCCACGCTGTTCGACCACGTCCGCACGGACATGGGCGTGTACACCGACGAGATCTTCGGCCCGGTGCTGTCCGTGCTGCGCGTGCCGACCTACGACGACGCGGTGGAGGTCGTCAACGACAACCCCTACGGCAACGGCGCCGCGATCTTCACCAACGACGGCGGCGCGGCGCGGCGGTTCCAGAACGAGGTCGAGGTCGGCATGGTCGGCGTGAACGTGCCGATCCCGGTCCCGGTCGCGTACTACTCGTTCGGGGGCTGGAAGGACTCGCTGTTCGGCGACTCCCACGCCTACGGGCCGGAGGGCGTGCACTTCTTCACCCGCACGAAGGTGGTCACCAGCCGGTGGCTCGACCCGTCGCACGGCGGCGTCAACCTGGGGTTCCCGCGGAACACCTGACCGGGAGCGGTCGTGGGAACCACGTCCCACGACCATTTCCCGCGCTCTGCTTCCATTTCTTATGAATGTGTTCCGAAATTGTCGGATGGGGTCGCGAAATGTTCGCGGCCCCATTTTTCTGTGACCGGGTGGAATACCCGTCCGTTGTTCCGGGGAAGTTGGAGTCGCGTCGAACGACCGCGTACTCTCGATCCGGACGCGCGCATCCGGCGCCGGGGTACTGGTGCGTGACGGAAATCGTGCTAGGAGAACCCTGAAGTGGCCATCACGCCTCAAGGCGACCCACCCGATCTGGTGTTGACCGGGAACATCGACGCGGCGGACCTGGAAGCGCTGCGCTCGACCCTCCTCGACGGCGGAGCGGGTTCGCCCCGCGGCGAGGTCAGGGTCGACCTGCGCCAGGTCCCCTTCCTGCCGCTCGCGACCGTGCGCACGCTGGTCAGAACGGCGGGGGAGCTGGCGGAGGACGGGCGCAGCCTCGTGCTCAACCTCGCGCCCCACCACGAATGGGCCATCGGCGCGGTCGGCTGGGCGAACGCCCCCGGCCTGGTCATGGCGAACGGAGAAGTGCCGCGGTGAACCACGAGAACTTCCGGCACGACGCGTCCGTGTACTCGGACGACGACGAGTTCCTGGCCATGGCGGTGCCCTTCGTCTCCGAAGGGGTCGAGCTGGGCGAGCCGGTCCTCGTCACCACCACCCCCGCCAACATCACCCTGCTGCGCGGCGCCCTCGGCAAGGCCGCGGACTCGTTCGACCACGCCGAGACGGCCTACTTCGGGCGCAGGCCGCCCGAGCGCGCGACGGAGTTCTTCCGCTACTGGCAGCGCAAGGGCGCGTCGGGCGTCGGGCGCAACGTGCGGGTGCTGGCCGAACCGCTGTGGGCAGGCCGCACCGAGAGCGACGTGCGCGCGTGGCGGCGCATGGAGTCCGGTCTCAACGTCGTCCTCTCGTGCACGAACGTGTGGATGATCTGCCCGTACGACACCAGGGTGGTGGACGCCGAGGGCGTCGCGCACGCGCTGAAGACCCACCCCGCGGACGTGCGCGGCACCGAGTCGGTCCCGTCGCCCGACTACGTCGACCCGGTCGAGTACGCGCACGCGTGCGACTCCGTGCCGCTCCCCGAACGCCCGCCCGACGCCGCCGTGCTGCCGCTGCGGGGCGACCTGAACGGGTTGCGGCGCTTCGTCGTCGGCCGCGCGGTGGAGCTGGGCCTCGACGAGGACCGGGCCGCGATGCTGACCGTCGCGGTCGGGGAGACGCTCGCGTTCCTGCGCGACGACGGCCACGTCGCCGTGTGGTCGTGCGACGGCGCGGTCGTGTGCGAGCTCAGCGGTGCGGGCGCGGCGAGCCTCGACCCGTTCGCGGGCTTCCGGCCGCCCGAGGTGTGCGCGCCCGCGGAGCTCGGCGAGGGGCTGTGGATCACCCGGCAGATCTGCGAGGCCGTGGACGTGCGCGTCGACCACGGGGTCACGGTCTTCCGGCTGCGCATGGCGGGCCCGCGCTCGGCCGAGGTCGTCCGGTGGTGACGGTCCCGTCCCCCGGCCCCGCGTCGCCGTGCGGGACGGGGGGCCGGGACCGGCCGGGCCTCAGCCGGGCAGCGGGTCGTAGCGGACGAAGCGGCGGGTGAACGTCGCCGTGCCCGAGGTGAGCGACCGCAGCTCGATCGCGTACCGCAGCAGCGCCGAACTCGGCACCTCCGCGCGGATCGTGGTGTGCGCCGTCGAGTCCGTCTCCGTGCCGAGCACCCGGCCGCGCCTGCCGGACAGGTCGCCCAGCACCGTGCCCAGGTAGTCGTCCGGCAGGCGGATCGTCACCTCGTCCACGGGCTCCAGCAGCGACAGCCCGCTGTTCGCCGCCGCGTCCTTCAGCGCCAGCGACCCCGCCGTCTGGAACGCGGCGTCCGACGAGTCGACCGAGTGCGCCTTGCCGTCGACCACCGTGACCCGGACGTCGACGACCGGGTGGCCGTCGCGCAGCCCGCGCGCCAGCTGGGCCTTCACGCCCTTCTCGATGCTGGGGATGAACTGGTGCGGCACCGCGCCGCCGACGACCTTGTCCACGAACTCGAACCCGCCGCCGCGGGGGAGCGGCTCCACCACGACGTCGCACACCGCGTACTGGCCGTGCCCGCCGGATTGCTTCACGTGCCGCCCGTGGCCCTTGGCCGCGCCGGAGAACGTCTCGCGCAGCGCCACCCGCACCGGCTCGGTGTCCACCTCCGCGCCGCCCGCGCGCAGCCGCGCCAGCACCACGTCGGCGTGCGCCTCGCCCATGCACCACAGCACCATCTGATGGGTCTCGGCGTTGCGCTCCAGCCGCAGCGTCGGATCGCCCGCGACGAGCCGGTTCAGGTTGCGCGCCAGGTTGTCCTCGTCGCTGCGGCTGCGCGGCACGACCGCGACCGGCAGCAGCGGTTCCGGCATCAGCCACGGCGACACCAGCAGCGGTTCGCCGGGCGCGGACACGGTGTCGCCGGTCTCCGCCGAGCCCAGCTTCGTCAGCGCGCACACGTCGCCCGCCACGCAGTACGGCACCTCGCGCAGCGTCGAGCCCAGCGGCGAGTAGACGTGCGCGACCCGCTCGTCCACGTCGTGGTCCTCGTGGCCGCGGTCGGCCATCCCGTGCCCGGACACGTGCACCGCGTTCTCCGGCCGCAGCGTCCCGGAGAACACCCGGACCACGGACACGCGGCCCACGTAGGAGTCCACGGCGGTGCGCACGACCTCGGCCACCAGCGGCCCGTTCGGGTCGGCCGCCAGGCGGGGCCCCGGGATCCCGTCCAGGCCGGTCACCTCGGGCAGCGGGTGCTCCAGCGGGGAGGGGAACGCGCGGGCGATGCCGTCGAGCAGCTCGACCAGACCGGTCCCGGTCGCCGCGCACACCGGCAGCACCGGGTGGAACGAGCCGCGCGCCACCGCCGTCTCCAGGTCCGCGACCAGCGTCGCCTGGTCGATCTCCTCGCCCTCCAGGTAGCGCTCCATGAGCGACTCGTCCTCGCTCTCGGCGATGATCGCCTCGATCAGCTCGGCGCGCTCGGCCTCGAAGCCCTCGGTGTCCCCGGTGATCAGGCCGACCAGACCGTCCCCCCTGGGCAGGTACATCGGCACCACGCCGGCGCCGAAGGCCTCCTGGCACGCCGCGATGGCGGTGGCGACGTCGGCCCGGTGGTGGTCGGTGCGGGTGATCACGACCGCGCGCGGCATCCCGACGGCGGCGCACTCCGCCCACAGCGAGGTGGTGGAGGCGTCCACGCCCTCGAACGCGTTGACCACGAACAGGGCGGCGTCGGCGGCCCGCAGGCCCGCGCGCAGTTCCCCGACGAAGTCGGCGTAACCGGGGGTGTCGATGAGGTTGATCTTGACATCGCGGTGCCGCAGCGGCGCGACGGCGAGGCCCACCGACCGCTGCTGCCGCACGGCCGCGGGGTCGTGGTCGCACACCGTGTTGCCCTCGACGACCGACCCGGCCCGCGTGAGCACGCCGCTCGCCGCGAGCAGTGCCTCGGTCAGGGTGGTCTTGCCCGCTCCCGACGGGCCGACCAGCACGACGTTGCGGACCTTGGCCGGGTCGTCCACAGCGACCGAGCCTGCCGAGTGGCCGTTGTCGTTGTTCTTCGCTCCCATGGAATTGCCCTCCACAACTCGCAGACGCCTTCGATTGCAAGTGTTTAGTGTTCGATCTCACACCCGGACGGGTGGAGGGGACAAGTCGTGGAGTCGATTCCCGGTGCCGGGTCCCCCGCGCGGGCCTGGCCGCGCTGGCGCGGCGGCCACGCGACGTGTCGTAGGCCACCACCTGCGGCGGAATGTGAAGTGGCCTGCCGGGAACGGGGTGGATTGGCCCGCGCCGGCGGTCCACGTCGGTCGTACGATGGCCTGGCCCGAACACCCCTTTTCGAAAGGCTGGCCGTGACCACTTCTTCCAACTCCGACACCGGTCAGGCGACCGGGACCTCGCGCGTCAAGCGCGGCATGGCGGAGATGCTCAAGGGCGGCGTGATCATGGACGTGGTCAACGCCGAACAGGCGAAGATCGCGGAGAACGCGGGCGCCGTCGCCGTCATGGCGCTGGAGCGCGTTCCGGCCGACATCCGCGCGCAGGGCGGCGTGTCCCGGATGAGCGACCCGGACATGATCGACCAGATCATCGCCAGCGTGTCCATCCCGGTCATGGCGAAGGCCCGCATCGGCCACTTCGTCGAGGCGCAGGTCCTCCAGTCCCTCGGCGTCGACTACATCGACGAGTCCGAGGTGCTGACCCCCGCGGACTACGCGAACCACATCGACAAGTGGCAGTTCACCGTGCCCTTCGTCTGCGGCGCCACCAACCTGGGCGAGGCGCTGCGGCGCATCACCGAGGGCGCGGCGATGATCCGCTCCAAGGGCGAGGCGGGCACCGGCGACGTCTCCAACGCCACCACCCACATGCGCAAGATCGGCGGCGAGCTGCGCCGCCTCCAGAACCTCAGCCCCGACGAGCTGTACGTGGCCGCCAAGGAGCTCCAGGCGCCGTACGACCTCGTCCGCGAGGTCGCCGAGGCAGGCAAGCTCCCCGTCGTCCTGTTCACCGCGGGCGGCATCGCCACCCCGGCCGACGCGGCGATGATGATGCAGCTCGGTGCCGAGGGCGTGTTCGTCGGCTCCGGCATCTTCAAGTCGGGCAACCCCGCCGAGCGCGCGGAGGCGATCGTCAAGGCCACCACGTTCTACGACGACCCCGACGTGGTCGCCAAGGTCTCGCGCGGTCTCGGCGAGGCGATGGTCGGCATCAACGTCGAGGAGCTCCCGCAGCCGCACCGGCTCGCCGAGCGCGGCTGGTAGAGCGCCCGTGCCCGACTCCCTGCGCGAGGACCACGTCCGCGAGTTCACCCGCTCGGCGGTCCGCTCTGGCCTGCTCACCGACCAGGAGCTGTACGACGAGGTCCTGCTCGCCGTGACCTCGGAGCTCCCCTTCGTCGAGGAGCCCGAGACCGTCGCGCGCATGTGGATCGAGGAGTTCCGCGACGAGCTGTACCTCGACTCCTCGGGCT